>JAFAWN010000098.1 GCA_019241735.1 Terriglobales bacterium | reverse complement strand
TCAAAGCCCATTGCCAGTCCACGCGGTGGTAGAGCGCGGTTGCGTCCCGCCGAATATCCGGGTCGTTAAAATACTCCCGGCAAGTGAGTACGCCGCACAGGAGAATCGCCATATCGATCGGAGAGATTTCCGAAAACCCAGAGCGCTTCCCGTCCCGCATATCAACAAAGTGAAATAAATAGCCCCGCACATCAGGAGCATCGTGGGATAGAAAACGCAGGGTCTTGCGGACCCTGTCTGTTATCTCCGCGCGGGCACGGTAGCCACGCTGATGTCCGATGCAAAGCGCGGTTAAACCAAAGCCAGTTGCTGCAATGCTGGCGGTAACGCGTGCGTCAACGCCATCGGCATTGGCGCGGTCACGAACCAGTCCGGTATGAGGATCCGCTTGAGTCCAAAAGAAATCGAACGAAGCGCGTTCCAGTTCGTCGAGTAATCCCAGATCCAGCGGAGAGCTGGCGGAATTGTGCGGAGGCAGCAACTGCCCTGCCCAGGCCTTGCTGCCCAGTGGAAGGGCGGCGGCAGCGCCCAGTATACCGCGAAGGAATTTTCGCCTGTTTGAAATCATTAACCACGGCCGCTAAATTCCGCTACCGTTAACGATGTTGTGTAAGGCCCGCTGGTTGCGGGTTTGTGGAGGGGGACCGCAAACTCTTCGCCACTGATAGCTTAGCCGGCGCAAAGCGGGCCAGTCGGATTGCGCCGCTGAGGTATAAAACAGTCCTAAAAAAGTATAGGCAGCTCAGTTTCTCAAGTCAACGAACCGACGCCCAATTCCCATTGGTAACTGAGTCGCCAGGCGGCACAAGTGGCCGCCAAAGAGTTTGGCGTTTCTCGAAGTGAACTGAATCAGCCTGCCCTGGGCTCGACTGCTACGGCGGTACCGTAAGCCAGCACCTCGGTGACGCCGCTCATGATTTCGGTGGCGTCGTAACGTGCTCCCACCACGGCGTTGGCACCGAGTTCGGCCGCATGCCGCAGCATCAGATCAAAAGCGTCGGCGCGGGTCCTCTCGCACAGATTGGTAAACAGCGAGATATTGCCGCCGAGAATAGTTTGCAGACTGGCTCCGAAGGTACCGAAAATCGAGCGCGACCGCACCACGATCCCTCGCACTACTCCAAGCGTGCGAACTACTTTGAACCCATCCAGTTCAAATTGCGTCGTTACCATGTTATGGGCGACCATCCGGCCGGGCGCGCTGTGAGCTAGTCCCATTATTCTTCTCCTTCTGGAATTCACTACTACTCAAGTTCAGCGGTAACAAAGAACTCGCTGCCTTCCCGATTGTACGCAATATGAAGAACGTTCGGCCGGCAGCAGGTTTGGCAGTCTTCTACGTAATTTTGCGTGCCCCCGGCAGAGGTATCTATGAAAATTTCGTTCCACTCGCCGCAGCCGGCACATTGAAAACCACTGGTCACCGAGCTCCTTGCTTCCCAAAGTAGTTGTATGCGTTCCAAACTTTCATGATTTCCCCTTGAAACTTACACTCCGAACCTTCACACTGACGCATGCGTGTTCTGGCAAGATTCATGGCGGCGGCGACCGATGCCGCCCAGTTCCCTGCTCCAATTTTGCCGGAAGTTGCTTTTTTAGGGCGATCAAATGTAGGAAAGTCCAGCCTCATCAATTCCCTGCTGGGAACGAAGATTGCCAAAACCAGCTCAACCCCGGGCCGTACCCGGAGTATCAATTTCTTTGAAATTCGCTGGCCGGGGAAACCGGAAGCGGAACTGGTGTTCACCGATCTCCCCGGCTACGGCTACGCAAAGATTTCCCGCGAAGTATCCGGTTCCTGGCCCAGCTTCATCGAGCCTTATCTGAACGAACGACCTTCGCTGGTTCTTTGCCTGGTGCTGGTGGACATCAGCGTTCCGCCGCAGGCGAGTGATGAGCAGTTGATGGACTTCCTGGAGACCGCTCAGCGTCCGGCAATTATAGTCGCCACCAAAAGCGACCGTCTTTCGGGAAATAAATTGCGCGACGCACTGGATAAGCTGGCGCAGAAATCATCCCACCTGACGATTGTGCCCTACTCCGCACGAACCGGCGCCGGCAAAGAGCAATTGTGGCAGGAAATCCGCAGCGCAGTAATGAGCTGTCAACGGGAAAGGCAGACGGGGTAGAGCTGGGCACCAATTAGCTCTCCGAATAGGTATCTCTCGCAGCGGGTTTCTGCGGCCATCAGATTACTATCGTGCGTTTCAGCGTGGCACATCGTTACCGCCCATCCATTATCATTAGACAAAGCCATGGCCACATATTTAATCACCGGTATCGCAGGATTTATTGGATCAGCTTTGGCGCGGGCGGTACTAGCGCAAGGGGACCAGGTCCGCGGAATAGACAATTTATCCACCGGCAAGCGCGAGAACATTGGGGAGATCGAAGATCGTATCGATTTTCAAGAGGCCGACCTGCTGGAGTTGGACGCGGTACAACGGGCCTGCGAGGGCGTAGATTACGTTCTGCACCAAGCCGCCATTCCCTCCGTTCCGCGCTCAATAAAAAACCCCGTGGAGAGTAACCGCGCCAACGTGGATGCCACAGTGAACGTTTTGGTGGCTGCGCGGGATGCCAAAGTCAAGCGCGTGGTCTATGCAGCTTCGTCGTCGGCATACGGCGATACGTCTACCCTGCCAAAACACGAAGACATGCCGCCGAACCCAATCTCTCCTTATGCGGTAGCAAAGCTGGCGAGTGAATACTACATGACTTCTTTTTACCGCTGCTACGGACTGGAAACTGTTTCCTTGCGCTATTTCAATATTTTCGGGCCGCGACAGGACCCTGGCTCGCCTTATTCCGGCGTGCTGGCGAAATTCATCTCCCAGATGCTTCGGGGGGAAACGCCGACCATCCTAGGGGATGGCAAGCAGAGCCGCGACTTCACCTACATCGACAATGCCGTTGCCGCAAATTTGCTCGCATGTAAAGCGCCGGCAAATCAGGCCGCCGGACGCGTTTTTAATGTCGCGACCGGGAAACGGTTCGATCTAAATGAGACTGCGAGCTTGCTGAAAAAGCTTACCGGATATTCCGGCGAGGTCAAATACGGCGCAGAACGTGCGGGAGATGTGAAACATTCGCTGGCTGACTTAACGCGATCAGAGAAGTTCCTCGGCTATCGTCCGCAAATAGCTTTTGAAGAAGGGTTGCGCCGCACCGTTGAGTGGTACAAGGATCAGCGGACGGCCCCCAATGTTTCGCGGGACGCGGTCGAAGTTTCGGCCGGGTGATTTGTACCGTTCCCCATTTCTTCTTTCATTCAACTGAAAAAT
>JAFAWN010000352.1 GCA_019241735.1 Terriglobales bacterium | reverse complement strand
CTATTTCTCGACGGATACCGCTGCGTCGTTGCGCGCGATGGAGATTAAGGCCGAAGCGATCTTAAAGGCCACGAAAGTCGACGGCATCTACGATGCTGACCCTATGATCGTTAAGGACGCCAAAAAGTTTACCCAGATAACGTACATGGATGTGCTGAAAAAGGGCCTGAATGTGATGGACTCCACCGCTATTTCCCTCTGCAAAGACAATAATCTGCCAATTATCATCTTCAATTTAAACCAGCGGGGCAACATTAAGAAAGTTGTAGCAGGGGAGAAGATCGGTTCTCTGGTTTGCGCTTGAGCGCACGCCCGGGACCTTGTACTTGCTGCTTAATTCCAATCTGCGTTTATAATTCACCCTTCGCGCACTGATTTATTTTTCCGGGGGCTGCAAATAAATGGCGCAATCGACGATGGCTGCGGTACCGAGTCTCAAGGAGACGTACGTTCAGCTTAAAACCCGCATGGACAAGGCAGTGGAAGACTTCCGAAAAGCCATGGCCTCCACCCGTACCGGGCGGGCCTCTGTTCATATGCTGGACTCGGTTACGGTGGACTACTACGGGACGCAGATGCCGCTCAATCAGCTGGCCCAAGTGCACGCACCGGAAGCGCAGCTCATCACCGTGCAGCCATTTGATCCGACGTCGCTGGCGGGAATTGAGAAAGCAATCCGCACCGCGGAGCTGGGATTGAATCCGATGAGTGACGGCAAAATACTACGCGTGCCGGTACCGCCGCTGACCGAAGAGCGCCGCAAGGACATGGTCAAACATCTGCATAAAATCCTCGAAGAACACCGCACTGCAGTGCGGAATATCCGGCGCGACGGCAATGATGCTATTAAGAGTGCGATGAAAGATAAAAAAATCAGCGAAGACGAAGAAAAGCGCGCCATGGAAGAGATACAGAAACTTACCGATGACGAAATCAGGAAGATGGAAGAGATGAGCAAGGGAAAAGAAAAAGAAGTGATGGAAATTTAGTCTCAGGTAGGGCCAATTGGGCGACCCCTGATTCCGCGTCCGGCGAATGGAACTTCCTAGAGTGACATCTTAAAGGCTCGAACCCGCATCCTCCTCTTAGTGGGGTTGTTGTGTCTGGACGCCCTCCACCGCACTACCGTATATAATGGCGGTTTTCATAATCCAGTAAATTGAGGTCGTAGCGATTCATCGCTCTCGTCAGGATAGCCCTGCCCCAGTCTTGGGCCGGCTCGGTCGTTATAGGGGTAGGGGTCCAGTTTCCGATCCATCTCTCTCATTTGTAAAGTTTTGCAAGTTTTGCTGCCGTTGGCCGACCTGGCTATGCGTGGGCCTGATGTTGCTTGCTGCGGGCACCAGCGCTCAACAGGACGTGATCACCGAAGTTGTGATTCACGGGAACCGCCGCATTCCCGCTGAGACGGTGCGCGCCCGGATTTTCAGCCGTCCCGGCGATGTGTACGATCAAGCCGCTATCGAGCGGGATTTCAATTCGCTGTGGAACACCGGGTATTTTGAAGATATCCGCTTTGAACGCGAACAAACTCCCAAGGGCTGGCGCATCCACATATACGTGAAGGAGCGCCCCACCATTCGTGAGATCGATTATGTAGGTCTGGGTTCGGTCTCGAAGAGCGATGTGCTGGACCGGTTCAAGGAAGCTAAAGTCGGCCTGTCCCCAGAAAGCCAGTACGACCCTACCAAAGTAAAAAAAGCTGAAGTGACCATCAAGGAACTGCTGTCCGAGCACGGCCGCCAATTTGCAACCGTCCGAACCGAAGTTCGACCGATTCCCCCAGCGGCGGTCAGCCTCACGTTCGTGGTGAAGGAGGGGCCAAAGGTTAAGGTCGGGAAAATTCGTTTCGAAGGCAATAAGCACGTCAAGAGCCGCGTATTGCGGAGCGCAATGAAAAACCTTAAGCCGATTGGAGTTCCACACTCCATCTTTTTGGAAAATCTTCTGGCTCGGACTTACGACGCCAGCAAACTTGAAGAAGACACTGAGCGGGTGCGGGCAGAGTATCAGAACCGCGGATACTTTAAAGTCGTGGTGCAAGACCCGAAGACGGAGATTCACGACACCGGACACAAGGGCTTTCACCTCCCGCTATTGCAGGGAGGGCCGGGCAAGGCAGTTGACATCACCATGCCCATCGACGAAGGGCTGCAATACCGGCTGGGCGGAATCACATTCAAGAACAACAAAGCCATCCCCAATTCCAAAGGGCTGCGCTTGATGTTTCCCATCAAAGACGGCGATATTTTTGATCGCAGCAAGATCGCGAAAGGGCTGGAAAATCTGCGCAAGGCCTACGGTCAAGGCGGGTACATTAACTTCACCTCAATTCCTAATACCAGTTTCGATGAGGCCAAGAAGCTTGTCTTTCTCGACATCGATGTCGATGAGGGCATACGTTTCTCCGTCCGCCGCATTGAATTCTCCGGCAATACCACCACCCGCGATAAAGTCATCCGCCGCGAAATTGTTCTCGAAGAGGGACAACCGTACAACCAGCAGTTATGGGAATTCAGTCTGCAGCGACTGAACCAGTTGGGATATTTCGAACGGCTCAAGCCCGATGATCCCAACGTTACCGACATCCGCAAAGACGAGAAGGCAGGCACAGTAGACCTCACCCTTAAAGTCCATGAGAAAGGCAAGAACACTATCGGCCTGACCGGCGGAGTGAGCGGCTTGGCAGGAACATTCGTGGGGTTCAACTACAGCACTAATAATTTTCTGGGATTGGGCGAAACCTTGAGCGTTGCGGCGAACATCGGCAATCTCGAACGCGACATCAGCTTTGGTTTCACCGAACCTTACATGTGGGACCGTCCATTGAATCTCGGCTTTACGGTTTATGGCCGCCGCTACACATACGACCAAGCACGGCAGACGGAAATTATTACCGGACAGCAGTTGAATTTATCGCAGGCGACATTGCAGAATCTTCAGAACTACACGCAGGCAAGCAAAGGTTTTTCGGTCTCCCTGAGCTATCCCCTGCCGCGCTCGCGCAAGCGTGTAGGGATCAGCTATTCGTTTGATAATTCATCTATTGTTGCGCTCAGCACTGCCTCCAAATCGTTGTTCACCGAACTAGCCTTTTCTGGAATCAGCGGGCCCAATTCGCTGAACGGAATCATCACCAGCAAGATTATTCCCAGCTTTACCAGCAACACTCTTGATGCGGCATATTCTCCGAAGAGCGGCACTAACATTTATGTTGGCGGCGAAATCTCAGGTCTTGGCGGCACTGTCCGCACAGTACGCCCGGTTATTAAGTACACTCATTTTTTCCCGGTACAGAAGCACCGCAACACCGTCGGAGTTAATGTTCAAGGCTCTTTCCTTGCGGGCTATGGAGGCTTGGTAGCGCCGCCGTTCGAGCGGTCTTACATGGGCGGCGAATATGACCTGCGCGGATTTGACACCCGCTCCGTTTCGCCGGTGGCGTTTCTGCCGGCGACCACGGCCATCGCCTTGCGGAATCCGGATGGTTCACTCGTTCTGAAAGACCCCAGCAATCCCTTCAGCGGAGCCCTCAGCATACAAATTCCGGTGGAGCAGATTGTCTTCCCCGGCGGCGACCTCAGCGTGGCCACAAACGTCGATTATCGTATTACCATCGCCGGCCCGGTCGCTTTAGCCCCGTTCGTCGATTTCGGCGTTGATCCTGTCGTTCGGGGATCGCAATTACGGATAAACCCGGGCGAATTTAGCACCATTAATGGCACATTGTTCGGGTGTCCATCGCAAGATCCGATCACTCACGATTGCATTGGCGGAATACTGCCCGGAACCTCCGGCTTCCCAAATTTTTCGCAGTACTTGCACGTCGTGAGCGGCACCAATTGGACCCCGAGGATGTCAACCGGACTTGAGCTTCAGACTTTCCTGCCAGTAGTGAATGCGCCTTTCCGGATTTACTGGGCCTTCAATCCGCTGCGCCTGGACACTTTCACCCAGTCGCCCGTACCGGTAACGTTGAACATGTTCCCGAACAATAGCGCCGGCCGTTACACCTATCAAAATGCGGTGGCGGCGTTTTCACCGCTGTATCGTCTGCGCGAGCCGCGGAAGACTTTCCGCTTCACGGTAGGGACGACCTTCTAGAGGATTTGCGAGGTTCGACGCGTTTGACCTTATGCAGCCTGTGTAACATAATGTCAGGCACACCCGAGAACTCATTCTGTGGGGGCCGAGGACGCGGGCCAGACATGTCTGCCTGACGATTAGCCACCTGCGCAAAAGGGATGCAATCGGCGAGCCGGAATGCTGCCGAGATGAACGATCATCCTCAGAGAATCTGGCTGAAAAGTCTTACGGATCGGGAAATTTCCAAGGAGTACAAAGCAACTCATGAAAAGCAATTTCGCAAGTTTTCTAATGGCTACTGCATTTGTGATATCCGCTACCGCGCTGGCTCAGACTGCCACCGATCCAGCGGCCCTCCCCGCCGCACCGAGTGCAGCGGCCACGACGCCAGCCAGCACCACGGTCGTAGGATCGGGGAACAAACTGGGGACCATTAACATCGAGCAGGCGATTTTCGCCAGCAACGAAGGTCAACGTGAGTTTGATGCGCTCAGCAAAAAGCTCGAGCCCAAGCAGACTGAGCTCAAGAACCTCAATGACGAGGTCGAAAGCCTGAAAAAGCAACTAAGCGCCCAGGGCGAGAAGATGAATGATGACGCCCGCGGAAAGCTGGTCAAGCAGATTGAGCAGAAGCAGAAGTCGCTGGAACGTTCAGTGCAGGACGCTCGCGACGATGCCCAGAACCAGCAGAATGAGATCGCTCAGCGCATTCTGCAGAAGATGGCTCCGCTGCTGGTGAAGTATGCCGGCGACAACGGATACGGCATCATCATCGACACCTCCAACCCCTGGCCCAACGGACCAGTATTGTGGGCGGGCCCGTCGATCGATATCACCAAGACGATTGTGGATGCCTACAACGTTCAATCCGGAGTGGCAGCCCCGCCGAAAGGCGCGGCTACACGGCCTGCTCCAGGCGCCGCCAGAACAACGCCGGGAGCGACCAAGCCCCAAACTACTCCAGCTAAGAGCACGGCTGCGCCGCCTAAACAGTAGGCTAAGCGGTACCTAAGAATTGCAGACCGCGTTTCGACGCGGTCTTTTCTTTTGTGCACGGTGTTTTGGGACTTTGATGGCGCGCGAAGCAAAATGCCAGCTGAGGAGGAGCACGGGAAGCTGGCGGCTTACTCCTTTTTCGCGCGCTGTGATGCGCTCGCGCCAGCCGGCGCTCTTAGCTTCTTGATTGCATCTATTCTTTCGCGCAGCAGCTTCTCCGCGCCCTCATTGGTCGGCTCATAGTAGATCCGGTCGCGCAAATTATCCGGGAGGCATTGCATCTTGGCGACCTTCCCCTCAAGATCGTGGGCGTACTGATACCCGGCGCCGTATCCAATTTGCTTCATTAGTCCGGTGGGCGCATTACGGAGATGCAACGGTACCGGCTCGGCAGCAGTCCGCTCAACATCCTGCTGTACCGTGCTGTACGCCGCGTACAAGGCGTTCGATTTAGGCGCCAGCGCAAGATAAACGACGGCTTGCGCCAGGGCCAGATTGCCTTCCGGCATGCCGATAAAATCCACCGCGTCGCGTGCTGTCATGCAAAGGCTGAGCGCTCCGGGATCAGCCAGCCCGATATCTTCGACCGACATTCGCACGACGCGCCGGGCAATATAGAGGGGATCCTCGCCCGCTTCGAGCATGCGGCCCAGCCAGTACAGCGAAGCGTCGGCATCGCTATTGCGCACTGATTTATGCAGCGCCGAGATCAAGTTGTAATGTTCCTCGCCGCTTTTGTCGTATAACAGAATCCGTTTCTGCACGGCATCCTGCACGATTTCTTCTGTAATAACTGCGCCCACCTCTTTTCCGTCGTGTCCCCGGGCCAGCGCAGCGGCCACTTCCAGCACGTTGTATGCGCTGCGGGCATCACCGTTTGCGTAGGAAGCAATCTTTTCCAGCGCGCCAGCGGCGGCCTGCAATTGAAGCGAGCCTAGTCCACGTACCTCGTCTTTCAGCGCACGCTGGAGCAATAGGACGATCTGATCCTCAGCCAGCGGCTTCAGTACATAGACGCGGCTGCGGGACAATAGAGCGGAAATGATTTCAAACGAAGGATTCTCGGTCGTAGCCCCGATCAGCCGGATGTTCCCCTTTTCTACGTGCGGGAGAAAAGCGTCTTGTTGGGCCTTGTTGAATCGGTGGATCTCGTCAATGAAAACGATCGTGCGGGTTCCATACTGCCGCGCCTTTTCGGCCTCCGCCATCACCTGCTTGATCTCTTTTATTCCCACCAGCACCGCGGAAAATTCCATGAACTCCGCCCTTGTCATATGCGCGATGATCTGCGCCAGCGTGGTCTTTCCGGTGCCCGGCGGACCCCAAAAAATCAACGATCCGATATCGTCGCGCTCGATTTGTGTTCGCAGTGGTTTGCCCGGCGCGATAAGGTGTTCCTGCCCAACGAACTCGTCCAAAGTGCGCGGCCGCATGCGATCTGCGAGCGGCCGGCTGCGATCGCCGGGATCGCTACCGGAATGCGGATAGGTTTGGAACAGGCTCATAAGCTATTTCGATGATATTGGGCTGGATGGTTTCTGCGTCGCCGCTCGCTGTCTTGCTGCCTCGTACAACACGATGCCCGCAGCCATTGCCGCGTTCAAGGACTCCACCGCTTCTGCATGCAATATTCTCGCGCTCTGGTCCATCCTGGACAAAAGGTCCGGCGGCAAACCTTTCCCTTCGCTGCCGATAAATATAGCCAGGGGGCCCGTGAGGTCCGTTTCCTCCAGGCGCGTGCCTTTATGGGATGAAGTCGCCACGGTTTTTATTCCCCGCACCTTCATTTCAGCAATTGCGGCCGAGAGTTTTACGCGCGCTGACGGATGCCGGAAGATGGATCCTGCCGAAGCGCGCACCGCTTTGTGATTGAACGGACTGACGGTCCCTTCGCCCAGCAGAACTCCCGCGGCAGAAAACGCCTCAGCTGACCGCAGGATAGTGCCTAGATTCCCCGGATCTTGCAAACCTGCGATCGCGAGCAACGGGCCTTCCAAGTGGCGATGGAGAACATCCTCCAGTGAAAACTGCCTGCAGC
>JAFAWN010000345.1 GCA_019241735.1 Terriglobales bacterium | reverse complement strand
TTTTCACCCGCCGCTGCCGGGATCCGTCCCATTGCCAGCGGCCGGAAGCCACGCGGGTCACGCGCAGCAAAGATCCGGTCGGGACTGATCATCACCAGTGAAAACGCGCCTTCCACTCGCCGTAATGCGTCCGCCATCGCTTCCGGCAGCGTGTGCTCGCGGGAAAGTGCGATCAGGTGGACGATCACCTCGGTATCGCTCGTGGTCTGAAAAATCGATCCCTGCTGCTCCATTCGGCTGCGGATTTCCTGCGCATTCACCAGATTGCCGTTGTGCGCCAGCGCCATCATTCCCTTGTTGGATTGCACCGTGATGGGTTGCGCGTTAAGCAATGAGGATTCCCCGGCCGTCGAATAACGGGTGTGCCCAATCGCCAGCGTGCCGTGCAGTTTGGAAAGAGACTCTTCGTTGAAAATATCCGCCACGAGTCCCATGGCTTTGTGCATATGCAGGGCCATGCCGTTGGAGGTGACGATGCCCGCCGATTCCTGGCCGCGATGCTGCAAAGCGTGCAGGCCAAGATAAGCGAGTTTCTCCGCCTCAGGATTGGCGAAGATCGCCACCACGCCGCACTCATCACGAAATTTATCGGAAGTCGGCATTTTGGTCCCCTGACTACCGTCCCGGTTCAGCTGTGAGCGCCGTTTCCAGGGCGCTCTCATAAGCCTGGCGAAGCCGCGCGACATCCGCGAAGATCACTGCCCGTCCATCCATCGCAATGTCGAACTCGCCGGCTTTCGTTTCTCCGATGATATCTGCGAATACGCCATATCTTACCGCTACCTGTTGGATTCGCGATACGTAACTTCGGTCGCAAGAGATGACAATGCGGCTGGCATCCTCGCCAAACAGCACAAATTCTGCTGCAAGGCCATCAGATGTCAAATCAACTCTTACTCCAATATTGTGAGCGAAGCTCGATTCTGCCAACGCGACCGCCAGGCCGCCATCCGCGCAATCATGCGCCGATTCCAGAAGCGCGGAATCAATCATTTCGATCACAGCTTTTTGCAGGGCAGCTTCTTTTTCCAGCTCCAGCGCTGGCGGAAAACCCCATACCGTCCCCAGCAATTCCTTGGCGTATTCCGAGGAACCGAACTCCAGTTCCGCGTCTGTGGCGTCGCCGGGCTCAGAGCCACGCAGCAACACAATAGCTCTGCCCGGGCCCTTAAAATGCGAAAAAACTGTTCTGTGAACGTCCTCCAGCACCCCCACCACCCCTAAAACCGGCGTGGGATAAATTCCCTCGCCCAGGGTTTCGTTGTAGAAGCTGACATTGCCGCCGGTAATTGGTAAATCCAATTCCTCGCAAGCTTTCGTGATGCCGTCGATTACTTGAGAGAACTGCCATATGATGTGCGGCTTCTCCGGATTGCCGAAATTAAGACAATTAGTTGCCCCCAAAGGTCTCGCGCCCACGCATGCAACTTTGCGGGCAGCTTCCGCCACAGCATGCATTGCCCCCAGCCGCGGATCCAGGTAACACCAGCGCGAATTGCCATCGAGCGCCATTGCCAGTCCGCGTTGCGATCCTTTGATTCGTATCACTCCAGCATCCCCGGCGCCCGGGCCCTGGACGGTATTGGTCTGCACCATATGGTCGTACTGTTCCCACACCCAGCGTTTGCCGCAGATGTTTGGGCTGGCCAGGAGCCGCTCCAACTGCGGAGTCATGTCACCCGGGGACGATAATCTGATGTGCGCGGGCATCTCACGCGGTACCTCCGCCTCCCAGCGTTCGCTGGGCCGCCGATAGAGCGGCGCATCGTCGGTCAAAGCCGGGTTGGGTATCTCCGCAACTACTTCCTGATGGTGTAACACCCGCATGGTGTCACTATCGGTGACGAACCCGATTTCCGCGGCGTCCAGGCCCCATTTTTCGAATATTCGGAATACTTCGTCCTCCCGGCCCTTGGTCACCACCAGCAGCATTCGCTCCTGCGATTCGCTGAGCATGATTTCGTACGGCGTCATCCCGGCCTCGCGTTGCGGAACACGATCTAATTCAATCTCCATTCCCAGATGACCGCGCGCTCCCATCTCGCAGGTGGAACAGGTCAATCCCGCAGCTCCCATATCCTGAATGCCAACGACCGCCCCGGTTTGTAGGGCCTCGAGGCAGGCTTCGAGCAGCAGCTTTTCCATGAAAGGGTCGCCGACCTGAACATTGGGACGCTTGGCTTCTGAGCCCTCGCTGAATTCCTCGCTCGCCATGGTGGCGCCGTGGATTCCATCCCGCCCCGTCTTCGCGCCCACGTAAATCACCGGATTGCCGACTCCTGCCGCCTTCGCGTAATAGATTTCGTCGCGGCGCACCAATCCCAGCGCGAACGCGTTCACCAGCGGATTGCCGGAATAGCAGGCCTCAAACTTTACTTCCCCGCCAAGGTTCGGAACCCCGAAACAATTGCCATAGGAGGCGATGCCTCCCACCACCCCTTCAAGCAGCGAGTGGTTCTTGTGGATCTCTGATTTCGCCGTTCCGCCACGGTTTTCACTTGCCGCCGTCGCTGCGGCAATTGGCCCGAAGCGGAGCGAGTCCATGACCGCCACCGGACGCGCACCCATGGTGAAAATATCCCGCAGAATGCCGCCCACACCGGTGGCCGCCCCCTGAAAGGGCTCAACGAATGATGGGTGATTGTGGGATTCGATCTTGAACGCGCAGGCCCACCCGTCGCCGACATCGATGATGCCCGCATTTTCTCCCGGACCCTGCACTACATTGCGGCTGCGGGTTGGCAACCGTTTGAGGTGAACCCGCGAAGACTTATAGGAGCAGTGTTCGCTCCACATCACGCTGAAAATGCCGAGTTCGGTGATGGTCGGCTCTCGCCCACCCAGCAGACGCTTGATTTTTTCGTACTCCTCAGAAGTGAGTCCGTGTTCGCGTATCAGTTCCGGGGAAATAGAGTTCTCGGTGACGGGATTCATGGGAAGTTTCTATTGTCGCATTTCCAGCGCTGCCCTGGGTACTGGAATGAAGGCCCCAGATTGAACGGTTAAAAATGAAGGCCCCAGAATGAGAGGCCACTTCTCAGACCGTTCACCGCGTGAAGTCACGTCTATACTGTGCTCGGATGAAATCTATTATCGTCGGAACCGCGGGCCACATCGATCACGGGAAAACCGCGCTGGTAAAGGCTTTGACCGGTATCGATGCAGATCGCCTGGAGGAGGAGAAACGGCGCGGAATCACCATTGACATCGGTTTCGCCGACCTGGAGTTGCGCTCTCCTAGCGGAGAATTATTGCGGCTCGGGTTCGTGGATGTTCCGGGGCACGAGCGCTTTGTCCGCAACATGCTCGCCGGAGTTGGCGGTATTGACGTGGTTCTGCTCGTCATCGCCGCCGAGGAATCGATCAAGCCGCAAACCCGCGAACATTTCGATATCTGCCGCCTGCTTTCGCTGCCTCGCGGCATTGTTGCGCTGACCAAGTCTGATCTGGTCGATTCTGAAACTCTTAATGTGGTGAGACTTGAGGTGGAAGAACTCCTGCGCGGGTCGTTTCTGGATCCGAGCCGCACCCCGATTGTGGCAGTCAGTTCACGCACGCAGGCCGGAATTCCAGAGTTGAAAAGGGCCCTTGCCCTCCTTTCTTCAGAGGTTTCGACCCGGAATTCTCAGGCTTTGACCCGCCTGCCCATCGATCGCGTTTTCTCCATGAAAGGGTTCGGTACGGTCGTAACAGGCACACTGATTGCCGGAGCAATCTCGACAGAGGACGAATTGGAGATTTTTCCGCAGCAACAAAGAGTCAGAGTGCGTGGGGTTCAGGTCTATGGAAAGTCTGTTAGGCAGGCTATTGCAGGCCAGCGCACGGCCCTGAACCTCGCGGGGATTACAGTTGCGGAATTGCATCGCGGCATGACCCTGGCCGCGCCTGCGACCTTCCAACCCACAACTCGTGTGGATGTCAACCTCACAATTCTTCCAGATTCCCGGCCATTAGCAGATCGCGCGCGCGTTCACCTGCACGCATACACATTCGAGACGGTTGCGACGGTGATGCTGCACGGACGAAAACACATTGCAGCCGGAGAAACCGCATTCGCGCATCTGCGATTGCGGGAGCCCGCCCTGCTGTCGGCTGGGGATCGTTTCATCATCCGCCGGTTTTCTCCCGTTACAACAATTGGCGGAGGCGTGGTGCTCGATGCATCATCCCCCGTCCGGAAACGTCCGCTGGCCGAAAGCATTCAATTTCTTGAGATCATGCGGGATGGCACCGCTGAATCGAGGCTGACGGCCCGAATCGAACGCAATGGAGCTTCCGGACTGCGACTGGCGGCGATTCCCGGGGAAATGAACTTGCCGCAGAAGGAAGTTCAAGACCTCGTTGACAAACTTACCGCTACAGAAAAAGTTATACGCGGCGATCGCAGCATATTTTCGCTGCCCGAGCTAAATGCGGCGAAAGAAAATGCTCTCGCCGTGTTGAACGAATTTCACCGCCAGAATCCCCTGGTATCTGGAATCAGTAACGAAGACTTGCGCAGCCGGTTAAGGCTCGGCGAGGAATTATTCGCTATCGTTCTTCGCAAGCTTATTCAGGAGAACAAAATCGATATCGCCGCAGAAATCGTTCACCTGAGCGGCCGGGGCGTCGTCTTGAAGGACGATGAGGCGCAATCCAAGAACATCATCGAAAACGCCTTTGCCTCGGGAGGCCTGGCCGTCCCTGCGCTCAAAGACGTGCTCGCAAGTCTCAGAATTGATCGCGCGCACGCGCAGAAGTTAGTCACACTGCTGCTTCGCGACAAAGTGCTGGTAAAAGTCAGTGACGAACTGATTTTCCACCGCAATTCACTGGATGGCCTGCGCCGCAAATTGACCATTGAGAAGGCAAAATCTCCGAAAATAGACGTCGCTCGCTTCAAGGAACTTACCGGCGTGAGCCGAAAGTATGCCATTCCATTGCTGGAATATCTCGACCGGGAACACATCACCCGTCGGGAAGGCAGCAATCGGACGATTTTGTAAACATGCTTGCTAATGCGGCCAGCGTATGGCCGGCTCCGAAAACCGCTCACAACATATAATTGTCGACTCTGTCTGGAGCTGAATCATGCTATCCATACGTCCTGGAACGCGCCAAGACGCGGGTCTATTAAGAACATTGATCGCCGAGCTGGCCGAATACGAGCGGTTGAGCAATGAAGCTGTAATTACAGTTGAGGATATTGTGCGCGATGGATTTGGGCCGCAACCCAGGTTTCGCACCCTCATCGCCGAGTGGGAGGGCGAACCTGCAGGGTACGCTTGTTTTTTCGGATTCTATTCGACATTTCAGGGCCGGCCCGGACTGCACCTCGAAGATATCTACGTGAGACCGGAACATCGCGGCCGCGGTATTGGAAAAAGACTGTTGTCCCGGGTTTCGGAAATAGCTCTCGATGAAGGCTGTACCTTCGTGCGCTGGGATGTTCTGGATTGGAATACTTCAGCAATTGAGTTTTACCGGAAACTTGGCGCCCAATTTCTCGACGAATGGAAAATGGTGATCCTGATGGGATCCGCGCTCAGAACTGCTGCGGGGAAAACTTCTTGATGCGCACCGTGCGAATCATTGGGGCCGGGCTTGCAGGCTCAGAGGCAGCCTGGCAGTGTGCGCGTCGTGGAGTGGCGGTTGAACTTTGCGAAATGCGCCCTAGGCGCTCGACGCCTGCCCATCAAACGTCGGACTTCGCCGAGTTGGTCTGCTCCAATTCACTGAAGTCAGAGACTGAGAATAGCGCTCCCTGGCTGTTGAAACAAGAATTGAATCGTGCAGGTTCATTACTGCTGCGAATCGCAAGAGAATGCGCCGTTCCCGCCGGACATGCGCTGGCTGTGGATCGGACAGTATTCTCAGCACTGGTGACGCGGGCAATTGAGAGTGAACCCCTAATCAGTATCGTGCGCAGCGAAATTGTTGAAATCAATGAAAGTGACATCACCATTGTGGCTACGGGTCCGCTTACATCGGAGCGCCTGTGCGCCGATATTGCGCGGCTCAGCGGGTCCGATCAGCTTTATTTCTTCGATTCAATCAGCCCAATCGTTGAAGCATCGACCATCGACATGTCCAAAGTTTATCTGGCGGCTCGTTACGACAAAGGCTCGGCAGACTACATAAACTGCCCGATGTCCAAGGACGAATACGACCGCTTTTATGACGCTCTCATCGCCGCACAGCCAGTCGAAAGCCGCGAATGGGAGAAGCTGAATTACTTTGAGGCGTGCTTGCCGATTGAAGAAATCGCCCGCCGGGGTCGCGATACTTTGCGCTTTGGTCCGATGAAGCCGGTAGGGCTTAGAAATCCCCGCGATGGCCGCGTCCCGTATGCCGTAGTGCAACTACGACAGGAGAATTTGCGAGCCGATTCCTATAACCTGGTCGGCTTTCAGAATCACCTTAAATTCGGCGAGCAGGCGCGTGTCCTGCGCTTAATTCCCGGACTTGAGAACGCGACATTTGTGCGCTATGGGCAGATTCACAGAAACACCTACATTAATGCGCCTCGCCTTCTGTCCGAAACCTTGCAAATGAAGGCCCATCCGAACCTATTATTTGCGGGACAGATTTGTGGCGTTGAAGGCTATGTGGAATCGATTGCTACCGGACTAATGGCAGGCATCCATGCCGCCGCTTTGGCCTCAAGTGAACAGCCACTTCCGCCTGGACGAGCAAGCGCTCTTGGATCACTCGCCCATTACATTACTCACGCTGATCCCGAGAACTTTCAGCCTGCAAACATCACATTCGACCTGCTGCCGCCTCTCGAAAACAAAGTCCGCGACCGGCAGGAACGCCACCGGAGACAGTGCCAGCTGGCACTCCAGGAGTTTGAACACTGGTGGCAAAGCCAGCAACAGCGGCCGGCGGCGAGCTATACGGAACATTCTTCCCAAATTCTGCGCGCCGGCCTGACAACATAAACGCACTCGCCGTAAATCCACTTTCATCAACTTAACCCTTTGGGCGAACAGACAGGACCAACCGGGAATTAATTTGACTCAGCCTGTTATTCGCAGTATTTTTCTTCCGCGTAA
>JAFAWN010000323.1 GCA_019241735.1 Terriglobales bacterium | reverse complement strand
CATGGGACGGAATAGACGGCCCTCCACTCGTTGCAGAGCAAAAATGGGCAAGTAAGAAACAATGATGATCAGGCGCGCAAAAAACACCGGCCGCTGCACTTCGTGTGCGGCGAGTGCGATGGTTTTAAGCAAAGATTTGTTGCCGCGGTTGAATTGTGCGTGGCGGATTATGTTCTCCACCATTACAACCGAGCCATCCACCACCATGCCGAAATCGAGCGCGCCCAAAGACAGCAGGTTTGCAGAAATGTGGCGCAAGTCCAGCAGGATCGCGGCAAACAACAGGGAAAAAGGGATTGTCACGGTCACGATCAGCGCGCTGCGTACGTTCCCGAGAAACAGAAACAGGATCAGCGTTACCAGCAGTACGCCATCGGTAAGGTTTCTCAACACGGTGTGCGTGGTGTAGTGGACCAAGTCGCTGCGGTCCAGGTGGGGAATCAGCTTTACGCCCGCGGGCAGCAGGCCGTTGTTGAGCTCTGCTATTTTGGCGTGCAACGCATCGAGGGTAGTGTCCGCCTCAGCGCCTTTGCGTAACAGCACGATGCCCTCGACAACATCGTTGTCATTCAGGATGGTTCCGTCTTCATGACGGATAGCTTTCCCCAGTTGTCCAAGACGCACTTTTGGAGCCTGCACCACGACCCCCAGGTCACGAACGCGTACCGGAGAACCATTGACCACCTTCAATACGGTGGCGGCAATGTCCTCGGTCGTTTGCATAAGGCCAACGGCGCGCACGTTCACTGCTTGTTGGCCGCGCTCGATAAATCCTCCGCCGGCGTTAATGTTGTTGTTAGTGAGCGCCAGTTCAACCTGGCTGAGCGAAAGCCCATAGGAAACTAACTTGCCGGGATCAATCTGCACCTGATATTCGCGGGTTGGCCCGCCGAAAATATTCACATCGACGACGTTGGGGACTGACTTCAGCTGGTTCAACACAAACCAATCCTGAAGCGTCTTCAACTCCATCGTGTCGTATTTCGGGTTGGTGCTGGTAAGGGTGTAGAACATGATCTGCCCAGTTGGGCTGTAGTCCGGGCCAATCTGCGGATTTACCCCCGTGGGCATGGCGGCTTGCGATAAGCGATTCAGCACCTCCTGACGCGCAGCAAAGGTAGTGATGTCATCATCGTAGATAAGGGTGATGACGGACAGTCCGGCCAGCGAAACCGACCGCAGATGTGTCATGTGCGGCGCCCCGTTCAACTGGACTTCGAGCGGCACCGTGATCTGTTGTTCGATTTCCTCGGCAGCGTGCCCTGGCCACTGGGCGATAACTTGCGCGTAGGTGTCGGCAACGTCAGGGTAGGCTTCAACCGGAAGCTTATGAAAGCAAATAATCCCCCAGGCAAACAGGATTATGCCCACGCTCAGGACCATGATGCGGGCGCGCAACGCGAAATCGATGAGGTAACGGATCACTTCTTCGGCTCCGGGCTTTTTTCCTCCGCGGTGGTTTTTTGTTCTGCGGTTGCAGTGGAGAAATCCAGGGCATTTTTCGCCACTTCATCGCCAGCTTTTACATCGCCTTGAATCTGCTCAAAGCCATCCGTCGTCGAGCCTATGGTATGAATTTCAATCTGCCGAAACCGGCCGCCGCCTTCCTTGCGGAAAAGCCAGTCTTTGTCTTGAAGCCGCATTACCGCGGTAGCGGGGACCACGAGGCGGGGCGCCAGTTTTTGGGAATGGAAAGTTGCCGAAGCATACATTCCCGGACGCAAGCTTTGGTCCGTATTGGACAGCACGATGCGTACCTTGGCTGAACGCAGATTGGGATCAAGCACGCGCGAAATGTCTGCCACCCTGCCTTTGTAAACTTTGTCCGGATAGGCATTGAGCCGAATCTCCGCGGAGTCTCCAAGATGCATTTGGCCCAAATCGTTCTCATAGACATCGCAAAGCACCCATACCTGCGAGAGGTCGGCGATGGTGAAAAGGTTGGGACTGTTGTCGAGGCTTTTGACCCCCTCGAAGCCCGAGATGTTCTGCTCCACGATAGTTCCTGAGACCGGAGCGCGCAGTGCGATCAAAGTGGTAGGATGCGCCGGGTCTCCGCCTAAAATCCGCACATGCTGCTCGGTGTTGTGCACATCCACCTTGGCTTTTTCAGCGGCGTCTTCAGCCTGTTCGAGGTCTTTCTGCGCCATCGCGCCGTGCGAATACAACAGCTTCGCCCGCTCCAAAGCGCGGTCGGCTAATCGCTGGTCCGCCACTGCTTTCTGGTAATCGGAAAACGCTCCGGCCAAATCAACGCTGTAAATCGAAAGCAGAGGCTGGCCTTTCCGGACGTAGTCCCCCAGTCGCACACGCAGGTCCACGACCCGCCCGCCGCCCTGCGAGGTCACATGGATGGTGCGATTGACGTCGGGAGTGACGCTGCCGTTAGCGGTTAAAGTCGTTGCTAGATTCCTCTCCTCGACTTTATAAAGCGGAAAAACTTCAGGATGCTCAACATCGAAAACTCCCGGCTCCCGGGTAATTTCTTGCTTGGTAGGTTCGGCCTTTTTGTTATCCGAGCAGGACGCAAGAAAAGTTATCGCAAAAAGTACGATGAAGAAAAACGATCGGCTCCAAAAAAGCTTTTTCATGGGATGACCTCGCGGCCGACAGAGAGATTCAGCTGACTGGCGGCGATCAGATATGAGCCCACCAGATTGACGTAACTGAGTTGCACGGTGCGGTATTCGGCCTGGGCGCTCAGGAAATCAAGCAGCGAGGCGCCTCCATTTTG
>JAFAWN010000216.1 GCA_019241735.1 Terriglobales bacterium | reverse complement strand
CGCAAATTAATCGATGGTCATCAATTGAGCTCCGTGTTCTATGGCCACTTTGGCCACGGGTGCGTGCACACGCGAATAAGTTTCGACTTACAGACACGGCATGGAATTGAACACTATCGCAAATTCGTAGAAGAAGCCGCTGAGTTGGTTGTCAGCTACGGAGGCTCGCTGTCGGGGGAACATGGCGATGGCCAGTCGCGCGCCGAACTGCTTCCGAAGATGTTTGGAGAAGAGTTAGTCCAGGCATTTCGGGAGTTCAAGGCGCTGTGGGACCCGGAATGGAAGATGAATCCGGGAAAGGTGGTCGAGCCTTACCGATTGGACGAAAATCTTCGCCTGGGTGCACAGTACCAGCCGTGGGAGCCAAGTACCCATTTCGCGTTCCATCAAGACCGTGGCAGCCTGGCGCAAGCTACATTGCGCTGTGTGGGCGTCGGCAAGTGCCGGGAATATGAAGGTGGTGCGATGTGCCCCAGCTTTCGCGCGACGAGGGAAGAGGAACACTCTACCCGTGGACGGGCGCATCTGCTGTGGGAGATGACCAAGGGAGATGTGATTCGCGACGGGTGGCAGGATGAAAACGTAAAGAAATCGCTCGACCTATGTCTTTCCTGCAAGGCTTGTAAGAGCGACTGCCCCGTCGGTGTCGATGTCGCGACCTATAAAGCTGAATTTCTGTCTCACTATTATGAACGCCGGCATCGCTCCCGCAGCGCGTATGCGTTCGCGCACATCGACGCTCTCGCCCGCCTGGTGTCATTTGCCCCTGGTTTTGCAAATCTGGCAACCCAGCTACCGGGATTGCGCACCGCTGCCAAATGGGCCGCTGGAATTGCGGTAGAGCGGAGGATCCCGGCTTTTTCTCCCCAAACCTTTCGGCAGTGGTTCGGCGGGCGGCGGATCCGTAATCGAACCGGGAGACCGGTGATCTTGTGGCCGGATACGTTCAACAATTATTTCCTGCCGGAAACAGCGCAGGCGGCGGTGGAGGTCCTGGAAGCTGCCGGATTTCGCGTGTTCTTACCCGAGGCGATACTTTGTTGCGGGCGGCCACTTTATGATTTTGGATTTTTAGATCGCGCCCGGCGTTTGCTGCGCAACACTCTGAATCACTTGCGTACCGCGATTGACGAAGGGATTCCAGTTGTCGTGCTGGAGCCAAGTTGCGCTGCGGTATTTCGTGATGAATTACTGGATCTGTTTCCCGGGGACGACCGCGCCCAAAAACTCTCGCGCCAAACATTTGTCCTAAGCGAGTTTCTGGAAAAGGAAGCAAGACATTTCGTGCTGCCAAAGCTGGGTTTAAAGGCAATCGTTCACGGGCACTGCCATCACAAAGCCATCATGAGAATGAATGACCAGGAAGCGATCCTGAAAAGAATGGAGCTCGCTTATGAAATGCCGGCAACCAGTTGTTGTGGGATGGCTGGCTCGTTCGGTTTTGAACGCGATAAGTATGAAGTCTCCGCAGCCATTGGCGAATTGGAACTGCTTCCCGCTGTAAGGCGTGCGCCGGCGGAGTCGCTGATCATTGCCGATGGCTTCAGCTGCCGTGAGCAGATTGCTCAGGGTACCGCACGGAGCACTTTGCATCTCGCCGAAGTCATTCAAATGGGACTAGCGGGCGAACTCACTGGGATTGCCCATCCGGAAAGACGCAGAGTACAAGAGCGCGTGTCCAAGATCCGGCGTTCCATGGCCTACGCGGGATCGACGTTAGCTGCCGCAGGAGCATTAGTGTGGCTGTGTGGTCACGAAAGATGACTCCATAACTTTCCGCCGTTCGTCCCCCTTCGTTCGCCATCCCCCGCGTATTCTGGGAGAATGTGGGGGATGTGCGGTTTCGCTCGCGCACCCTGGAATTTTGATGACGCAGAATATCCGACAATCGGTGATTCTTGATGCTTCGGCGTTGACGCTGCCGGGCGAGAGTGCGATCCAAGGTTCGGTTCTGGTTTTGATCCAATTCGACGTTTGCGAAGAAATCCGGCTCGACCAGCTGCGAAAAATATTCGGGGCGCGAACCCTTGAGCATCCCAGCCTGAAGCATCCCGCGCCGGGCTACGTACGCTACCAGCGGCCGCCTATTGTTGAGCCGATTGAGCCGCTGATCCTCGAAAGTGGAGAACGGCTCGAAGGGCAAATCAAATACTACGATTATGGCGTTCTAAGTGTGGTCTTCGAACTGCCCTTCGCTGGGGATTGGGATACCCTGATTCGTCTCGGCAGCCGCTGGGTGTGGGACGTGGACTTCGAACGGCATGCGGCGGCAATCGTGCAGCAAAAGCTGGAACGCTCCGCGCCGGCGCTGGTAAAGCCCTACGACAACTGGTTGAGCGAAGATTATTTTATTTTTCATGTCCGCGAGATTAACGGGTCACCTTCGGCGTCAGAACTCGTCGCCCTGCATGGCGCACGCATTGCACAAATAGTCCGCGGAGAAAATGCTCAACTGTCGGACGGGGAAGCCAATGAAATCCTGCAATCGCGCATTTCCTACTACCCCAAAGACCTGGCCGTCATTGGCTGGAATGGCGCTTTCATCTACGACACTGCTGCGGGCGCAGAAACCGCCATCCAGTTGTTGGAATACGCAAACTCGCAACTGCTAGAGTTTCGACATTACGACGAGCTGTTGACCCGCGAACTCGATGGCGTGTACGCGTCGCTCGATAAGGGGACCGGAATGTGGGCGCGCTGGCGGATGGCGCGCGCGGCCACAAAACTGCACACCGTGCTGCTGGATGTAAGCGAACTCACCGAACATGCCGACAACGCTATAAAGTTCTTGAGCGATATGTTCTCGGCGCGCTTGTATAAGCTTGCCGCCGCCAAGGTCGGCGTTCCCGACTATAAGGATCTGGTCACCCAGAAAGTGCAGACCGCGGAATCGCTTTATCGCTTCATGGTTGACCAGTTCAACCAGAGCCGCGCTTTTGTGCTTGAGACATTGGTTGTGATTATTCTTGTCATTGAGTTGATCTATCTTTTTCACGGTAAACCGTTTTAGGAGATGCGATGCGCGGTCTTGACGGAAAACGTGTGCTGATTACCGGCGGCGCCAGTGGGATCGGCGCAGCTACTGCGTCCCGGTTTCTTCAGGAAGGGTCCGCCGTGGTAGTTCTCGATAGCGATGCTCAGGGTCGCGAAGGCATCCGGCGAAAACTGCCCGATTTAGCCGGGACCGTGGATGCAGACGTTTCCGATCAGCAGCAAGTGCGCTCTGCCGTGGATGATGCAGTGAAAATCATGGGTGGCTTGGATGTGCTGATTAACAACGCTGGCATCAGCATTCGTCACAAATTCCTGGACATTACTGCGGAGGAGTGGGCCAAAATAATTGCGGTCAATCTTACTGGGGTGTTTTACGTTGCGCAGGCGGCGGCAAAGCACATGGTTGAGCACGACGGGGGCGTGATATTACAGACCGCATCAACCAACGGGGTGGTCGGATATCCAAATTACGCGGATTACAACGCCAGCAAAGCTGGAGTCATCGAGTTGACTCGCAGTATGGCGCTCGAGCTGGCGCCGAAAATCCGTGTCTGTGCCGTAGCTCCCGGATATGTGCTGACACCAATGCAGCGTGCTGAATATACCGAACAGATGTTGAATGAGGTGAACAGCAAGATTCCCATGCAACGCCATGCCATGCCCGAGGAGGTCGCATCGCTTTTCGCATTTCTGGCCTCGGACGAGGCATCGTATCTGACCGGGCACGTTTACACCATTGATGGAGCAGAAACTGCCGGTGGGCTTGCGAGTCGATAGCTAGATAATCGTCATTTCCGGGAAGCGGTCCTAGCCAGTCTCTTTCCCAGCCTCCAGAACCGGACAACGCGATACAACCAATGCAGCTTCTCTGGCAAACGAAGCACTGACCATTCTCCGATACTCGGGGTTGTCGCAAAGCGCCACAGGATTCGGAGCCGGTCCAAAACGCGTTCACGCAATTTCATTACCAGCCGTAAATAAGCGATTGATTCGGTGTCGGTAGTTACTCCCTTACGCAGCGCGCCTGCACTTGCAATCGCTACGGCTTTCGCTACTCGATCGCGGTGAAGTGAGTTGATTGATAACGGTACCCCGAGCAAATCCCTT
>JAFAWN010000009.1 GCA_019241735.1 Terriglobales bacterium | reverse complement strand
AAGCGACTCTCTCGATCTGGCGGGAAGGCAAAGCATTGTTGCCTACGATCTCCGGACGGTGATCTGCATTCCGCTGCGCAAGCCGCAGATACAGAGCAAGCGCGACGCTGATGCTGCTCCCGGAACCAGCCTGGGCGAGGTCATGGGAGCTTTATATGTGGATTCGCGCTTCGCCTCCCGCGATATCTCGAGCGTGAGCAATGATATTTTGCGCGTGATCGCGACTGAAGCGGCATCGCTCATTGAAAATGCGCGGTTGGTGCAGGCCGAAGAGGCGTCCCGGCGCTATCAGCAGGAGCTGGCGATCGCGGCATCCATTCAGCAGGGATTAATGGCGGTTACCATTCCTGAGGTCCCATTCGCGCGCATGGGCGGGCGGAATCTCTCCTGCAAAGAGATTGGCGGCGACTTTTTCGACGCCGTCAACACTGAAGACGGGCTGGCTATTGTCCTGGCGGACGTCAGCGGGAAGGGTGTCTCGGCGGCTTTATTGGCATCGACCTTGCAGGGGATGATCTATTCGCAGCTCATCTCGCGCACTCCGCTGCCCGAAATTGTCGCGGCCGTCAATCGATTCTTTACCTATAAGCACATCGGCGAAAAATATGCGACCGTGATTATCGCCCGGCTGCGACGCGACGGGGAGCTGGAATACGTCAACTGCGGCCACGTGCCCCCGCTGCTGGTATGCAATAAAGAAATCATCCGCCCCGGTCACGGCAATCTGCCGGTGGGCCTGCTGCCGGATGCGACATATGAAAGTGACCGCTGCAATCTGCATCCCGGCGACCGCCTGGTGCTGGTCACGGATGGGGTCACCGAGGCGGAAAATGCCCGGGGAGATTTTTTCGACAACGAACGCCTGGAGACCGCTGCTCAAAAAGGAAAGCTGGAGGATATTTTTGCCGCAGTGGCGAATTTCTGCGGCGGCACTCCCTTGAGTGACGACTGCACTGTCGTGGAACTGGTGTATACCGGCTAGCCCCTACTCCTCTGCTCTGTCTCGTGTATTCTTCCCAGCGTGAATTTCACTGCGCTTGATTGGGCCGCGATTATCGCCTATCTGGCGATAACCCTCGCCCTCGGACTCTATTTCCGCGCTCGCTCCGGCAAAAGCGTTGAGGATTATTTCGTCTCCGGACGCAACGTCTCCTGGTGGCTGGCGGGCACGTCGATGGTAGCAACAACCTTTGCCGCCGATACGCCGCTTGTGGTTACTGGGCTGGTGTACACCCAGGGCATCGCCGGAAACTGGCTGTGGTGGTCGTTCCTGCCCTCCGGCATGATGACGGTATTTCTCTTCGCCCGCCTGTGGCGGCGCTCCGGACTCCTGACTGATGTGCAGTTCGCGGAGAAGCGCTACTCCGGCAATGCGGCCGCATTCTTGCGCGGATTCCGCGCTGTGTACCTTGGCCTGCTGATGAACTGCCTGATCCTGGGCTGGGTGACGAAAGCCATGACCAGCATCGTCGCCGTCACCCTGGGATGCAGCGATCGCAGCGCGCTCGCCATCTGCGTGTTCCTTCTGATCCCATTTACCGGCTTCTACGTGGCCCTGGGCGGACTTTGGGGCGTCCTGTGGACTGACCTGTTTCAATTCGTGTTGAAGATGTCTATTGTGATTACGGTCGCCTGGTATGGCGTGCATGCCGCGGGAGGAATGACGGCGCTACTCCACAGACTCGGCGAAATGCGCGTCGCGGCGGGTCCAACGGCCGGCGATGTTACTTCGTTTTTCCCCGATTTCTCGCGGCCCTTCTCCGCCGAAGGATTGTGGCTGCTCCCTGCGCTGACCTTTGTGGTGAACATTGCATTGCAATGGTGGGCGTTTTGGTATCCCGGCGCAGAACCGGGCGGCGGCGGCTACATTGCGCAACGTATTTTCAGCGCCAAAGATGAACGCAATGGATTACTTTCTGTGTTGTGGTTCAACGTCGCCCACTACGCTTTGCGCCCCTGGCCGTGGATTCTGACGGCGCTGGCTGCGGTGGTGCTCTATCCGCATCTCGCCCACCCTGAAAGCGGATACATGCTCGTCGTCAGCCAGCATGTTCCCCCGGCCTTGCGCGGGATAGTAGTCGCCGGGTTCATGGCGGCGTTTATGTCCACCGTCGCCACTCAACTGAATTGGGGGGCGTCGTATCTGGTATCAGATTTTTATCGCCGCTTCATCCACCGAGACGCCTCAGAAAAACACTACGTGCGCGCCTCGCGCGTGGCGACCGTGCTGCTGGTAATTGTCTCGGCGGCGGTTGCTGCGGAGCTGGTGTCCATTCGTTCCGGATGGGAGTTCGTGCTCGAGGCTGGCGCCGGTACTGGCGGCGTCTATCTGTTGCGCTGGTATTGGTGGCGCATCAATGCCTGGAGTGAGATTTCTGCAATGGCCGTGGCGCTTATCACATCGGCCTGCCTGCGCTGGCTGGTTCCGTTCTCCGGATCAGGCCCGGTGGCCTTCGCTAAGACTGCGTTGACAACCACAGCAGTCACCACCGCGGGTTGGATTCTGGTGACGCTCGCGACCAAGCCAGAGCCGGAAGCCGTGTTACTCAAGTTTTATCGTGACGTACGTCCGCAAATTACCGGCTGGCAGCCCATTGCACGGCTGGCGCCAGAGACTGCTGCGACTCGCGATCTCAGCCGCAATCTTGGCTCCTGGCTCCTGGGATGCGCGATGGTGTATCTGGCATTATTCGGCATTGGGCAAATTCTGCTCGGCCCGGTGTGGAAGGGATTGCTCCTTATGATTGTGTCCGCCGCCGCTGCCGCATCACTTTATTGGAATATCTCACACACGGACTGGAAAGCGGAGCCTGCAGGCGGGGATTAAGCGTTCCCTCGCGCCGGAACACAAATTTCATTCCACCACCACAGAAAAATTAGTTCCTTCCCACTCTTTCGAATCGTTCCAATAAAACGTGAATAATATCTGTGTCCCAGACGTCAGTTTGTCCGTGGGAAGATCGGCTGCATAGATTCCTAAGCCGGTGTCGCGCGTATTCGTGTCCTGAGTGGTCTGCCATCTATCAAAACTCCAGTGCACCATTGCCGATGCTTGCAGCACCATCCGAAGTTGTTTTCCTTTTGGCATGAACCTGCACTTGTTGTTAAACCGCCAGCCAAAATACTTCGAGACTTGCTTCTCCACTACGTATCGCTGCACCGTCTGTGGCGGCTGATCGAAGATTTTTCCGTCGCGCAGGGACCGGCGCAGCTTAATGTACTCCGCGTGCGCCCAGACCAGCGGGCAAGCGGAACCAGTCCCCTTTCCCCGATACAACTCGCGGCCGGGAATATCAGGCATGTCCCAAACCTGCTCCGGAATCAGGCGGCTTCCTTCGGTGGAAAATTCCATCACCCGCAACAATTCCTCCACGGCCTCGCGCCGTCCGGCCGCGAGCTCATAGTGGCCGCGTTCCCCGGCAAGCAGTGGCCACGGCCGGCCTATTCCGGTGCCGTCAAATGCTGACCCATCCGCGTGCTCGCCATACCCATCTCCGTTGTACCGGTACCAGCAGGGGCCTTGCGGCAAATTAACCCGCAGGATTGCGTCAATCGCCTTCACCGTATTCAATATCCGGGGATCGTCCGGCGCCCGAAGCCCAAACCGTACCAGCGCCAAAGCATCGGGACTGATTAGATGTTGGGCCGCATTGCAACTTTCTGCCGGAGGCCGGTTCTTAATGGGCACGAAACCTTCCAGCGGCGATGGCGCACTGTCGGTCTCGGGCGGCGCTAATCGTATGTAATAACCTTCAACGCCCAGCTCGCGAGCGAGATCGTTGTCGGTGGCATATACCCACCGCTCGATGCACTCATTCCACGAGTCGGCAGTCTCGCGCAGATAACCTGCAATCTCACGCTGCCCCACCGCGTCCGCTAGATCAGCCGCCGCCAGCAGTCCGGCTACCTCCACCGCAAGCGTAAACGGCGAATAGCCGTCGTCTTCTTCCCAGCGGTCTTGTTGGGTTACGGGACCATTGCGCAGGAGGAATCCGGCAGCACGATGTACCAGCTTCCACCAGCGGCGCAGATCTCCCAGCGTCGAAAGCGCCTCGCGCCGCAATAGATCGACCAACAGGATGGGAAAGGCGGCCTCATCCATTTGCAGGCCAGTCCAGTACGGACGTCCATCCAGCCACATATTCTGCGCCCAGTGGCCGTCGGATTCCTGCGTGGCTTCCAGGTAGTGAAGCACGCGGACGGCATCAGCCTCGGCCCCCGCCGCCAGCAAGCCGCATGCGGTCTCGACCAGATCGCGAGGCCAAACCAGGTGATATCCGCCCAGGTCCTCGTCGCCCTTATTAAAACCCCAGGGGATGGATAAACTGGCAATCACGCCCCCTACAAAATCCTTTGACTCGTGGACACGCAACATTGCGGTGCTGGCGCGATAGAGGTCGCGCTCCCGCTCCGGCTGATCCAACTTCAGCAAGTCGTCCTGCCAGTTTTTCCAGTGGGCCACGTAGTCCTGGCGAAGCTGCGAGTAAGGCTCAGACAGGCTGGAGCGGACCTGCTGGCCGGCTTCCGCCCAGATTCCGCCAAAGCCGATCGCCAGAATGAATTCGCCCCCGCACGCTTCCAGATCAATTTCGCCGGTCAAAGCAATGTTGCCGTGCTCGGCGCGGGTGTAGTCCCATGTCATCTGGAAGTACTGGGACAGGTCCTGCCAGCCGTCAGAAGATCCGGCGAAACCTACTGACATCTTTTTCCACGGGACGGAGCACGCGAACGCCAGCGCGCAATCACTGCGTTGCGCGAACATCATGGGTATGCCTTTGTAATCACCCACCCACCCAGTGTTGTCGCGCCCCCAGTTGGCCAGATGCGGCGCTAGCAAGGCGTACACACGATAGCCCGCAAGAGTTCCTTGAAACGGCACGAATCGAATCTTCTGGAGAACAACATTGCGGTAAGGATCGCTGAAGATTTCTTTTTCGATCCGGTAGCGGCCGCTGAGTTCCGTGTTGGCCAGCATGTAGCCCGGAACGCCCGGTGCCATAGGCAAGTTCTCAAACTTACAATGCCGCTTCTCTTCGGAAAAATAACTCCGGCCGTCGGTGACGATCAGTCCTTGATCGCGAGTGCACGCCTGATCGACCCGGGGATAGTAAATTTCGTTGAGGATGCCATGGCTGAGCGTGAACCATACCCGGCTGCGCTGGCTGAGGGCAGTGCCAGCGCCGGTCTTGGCACTCGAAGTCCAGCGGGGAGCAATGCCGGGCGCGCCGGGGGCATAGCGCTCCCGGTCACTCATGCGTGTGGGGATTCATTCGATCCGCTATAATTCTGATTCCATGCCAGTCTAGCCTATCGGGAAACGATTCTGCCGGGCGACTACCTCAGGAGATAACAGTGGCGAAAATTGCGAAGACTGCAGATCGTGTAAAGGTGATGGACACCTCGAAAAGCACTGACTGCCCCAAGTGCGGCAAGCCTACCCGCATCGTAAAGCGGGTTAAGGACCGCGAGCGCGGCGTCCCCGGCGGAGTTTTTATTTCTTGTTCTGCATGCGAATTTTACGAGAAGCTGTAATTAGGCTGTAGTTAAAAATCCAGGCCGGCCCCCCAACACGCTTTTCGAACCGCAGAGTCAACGAAATCCAAAAGATCGCGGTTTTCCAAACGCCCTGGCCACTACGCCGTTAGTGCCATCTGTCCCAGAATCGCGCGTGCTTCGCTGGCCGGATCTGACGCCCCGGTGATTGGCCGTCCTACAACAATGTAGTTCGCGCCCGCGGACATCGCTTCAGTGGGAGTAGTTACTCGCGCCTGATCGCCGTGGTCACTGCCCGCAGGCCTCACCCCGGGCGTGACAATAATAAATTCGTCCCCGAGTTCCTGGCGCAGCAGCGCAGCTTCTCGTGCGGACGAGACGACGCCGTGGCATCCATCCGCCAGCGCCAGCGCCGAGAGCCTCAACACCTGGTCAACCACGCCGCCGCGAACTCCGACGCGCTCCAGCTGATCGTCATCCATGCTGGTGAGCACGGTAACCGCCAGGACGCTCATATCTGATTTAACCTCGCGGGCCACGTCGGCTGCCCGGCGCAGCATTTTGCCGCCGCCGGACGCGTGCACGGTCAACATGCTCACGCCAAGATCGGCAGCCTCACGCACAGCCGCCGCCACGGTGTTTGGGATGTCGTGATATTTAAGATCGAGAAACACCCGGCGACCGGAAGCGACCAACTCCCGCACCGCGCGTGGGCCCGCAGCCGTATAAAGCTGCATTCCAACTTTGTAGATCCAGGCGGAGTCGCCCACCGCACGGACAATCTTCTGCGCCTCGGCGATGGAGGAAACATCGAGAGCAACAATTAAATGTTGGCGCGGATCGTACACCCGGGGGATTGTAACGGGCCGACAGCTAATACGCCATGGGCCGTAACTCTGCTACGATTTGCGGCTTCGCCGCGCGGCGCTTTACCACATCAAGGCGCACTTTTTGCAAGCCCCGATCCTGGAACTGGAGAGCCTGTGCCGCACTGTACGATAGGTCAATGATTCGGCCGGGTACTACGGGGCCGCGGTCGTTAATGCGTACCACCACCGCTTTGCGGTTCCGCAGGTTGGTTACCCGCACCAGGGTGCCAAGGGGCAGCACAGGATGCGCCGCCGTCAGGTCGTGCATGTCGAAAGGTTCCCCGCTGGCAGTCGGTTTACCATCGAAATCCTCTCCGTACCACGAAGCCGTGCCGGTCTGGTAAGCCTGCGCGCGGGTTGACTGGATCGATTTCTCCGGGGTTACTGGGGAGGGGTTGATTTCAGACCTGGCGGTGATTGGTCTCCGTGCCGCTCCCAAGCCAACGACCAACAAAGCTATCGCCAGCCGGTGAGCTATACGTCGTCGCATTCGGTCACCTCGCATCGTGAAGTCGTTCTCAACAGTGTTTGGAACAGCATTGTTTCGAAACAGCCCGCATCCCCCGAGAGTGAATTCCGCCAGCAGTTCGGCGCGTTTGACAATGCTAGGTAGCAAAAGGCCCGAAGTCAATCAGGGATTGCCGTACGAACGTAATCAGTGAGTTAAGACCAGTGTACGTACTTACTGTATTACTGGAGTGATAACACTCTAAAGTATTGAAAATGCGTGAGCACCGTGTTAACTAAGTAGTTATACGGGAACTCCGGTTCCCGATTCGGTTCTGGAGGATTCCATACTGGCATTCAAT
>JAFAWN010000287.1 GCA_019241735.1 Terriglobales bacterium | reverse complement strand
CCCGCTTCAGCAACTCGCGCTTGATGTCTATATTTTCGACGACCGCTTCGATGATCCAGTCAGCCTCGCCGAGGCGGTGGAGGTCGTCATCGAAGTTTCCTACGGTCACCAGCCGCGCCAGAGAAGAATCGTAAAACGCTGCAGGCTTGGATTTTTTAGCGGCATCCAGCCCGGCTGCGGCCACGCTGTTGCGCGCGGATGAACTCGTTCCTGCAGGGACGATGTCCAGCAGATAGCTTGGGATGCCGGCATTAGCAAAGTGAGCCGCAATCCGAGACCCCATGGTTCCGCCGCCAAGCACTGCAACCTTATGAATGCGCTTCATGAGTTGACTGCCTTAGGAGATCAGTTTCGCCAGCGCGAATGCCGCCGCCGCCGCGAGGCCGCCAATCACAACGGTCTGGGTTGCGCTGCGCAAGGGACCGGTCCCGGTGAAACGTCCCTTCAGGTAGCCGAATACTGCCAGCGCAGCCAGAGTCACAATGGCTGAAACAATAAGCCCTTGGGAGGCACTCGCAAGCACCAGGTAGGGCGACAGAGGAATCAGACCGCCGGCGATATAAGCTCCGGCGATGGTGGCGGCACTGGTAACTGCGCGTTGCGGGTCGGGTTTCTCCAGGCCCAGTTCAAAGCGCATCATGAAATCCACCCAAGCCGATGGCTGCTGGCTGAGGGCCTCAACTACTGGTCCACTTTGCGCGGGCGTGATGCCGTAATCCTGAAAAACGCGAGTGATCTCAGCTTTCTCTTCATCCGGAATTTCAATTACTTCCCTCTCTTCGCGGGCGCGCTCCTGTTCGAAGTGTTCGGCATCACCCTGGGCGGCGAGATATCCGCCCAATCCCATGGCGATCGATCCCGCCGCAATTTCTGCCAAGCCACCAATGACGATCAGGCGCGTATTCTGCAATGCACCGGAAAGGCCTGCAGCGAGCGCGAATGGAACAGTAAGCCCGTCGGACATTCCAATCACCACATCGCGGACGAAATTACCCGCCATGAAGTGCGTTTCAACATGAGGGGTGCGCGCCATAATAGTTTTATGCCTCCGAATTCAACTTCAGATATTCCTGCGCCTTTTTTACCATTTCCTTTTCGCCGCGATATGCAAGTTTCGCAGAGGCTTCCTCAAGCTCAACCCACAATGCGCGTTTTACTTCAATTCGCATTTCCTGATTGATCTTGTCAATCTCTCCGGACCGATAACCAAGCAGGTAGAAACTGACGATCTTGAAGACGCGCTGCTTGTCGCCCCATGTCCGCACGTACACGTACTTAATGTCGCCGAGCTTGGTGATGAGCGTCGAAGTGATTCCAGTTTCTTCCTTAACCTCGCGAATCGCGGTCTGCTCCGGTTTTTCCCCGGGGTCGACTAATCCTTTAGGTAAAGCAAGTAACACTTTTTGTGACCTTATTTTGCCAGTCTTAGCCGAAACGCCAGCTGCGGGCTCTTTTTGAGGTTCGATCACGGCCACCTGCCAGCGATTTTCCACGGACCGGATCACCACGCCTCCGGCTGAAATTTCCCGCACCATTGCCCACAACTTATCAGTATCAGGGCATTTAGTCACTTCGCCGGGCACGGCGTATCAGCGGAGATGGGTAACCGTCCCACTGGAACTCCTGCGGGGTGGCGTACGGTGGTCTACTGGCATCTAACTTGCTAGATAGGGTTTGGAGTACCACGCAGGCGGAGGACAGCCGTTGTGAAGCGTCTCGGCAAAATCATTCGCTCGGTGCAGGCGTTCGGCAGAGAGGTTTCCGGACGCGGCGACGACGGCCGCGAAGCGGGCATCGGCATCGCCCTGGGCGGAGGCTTTGCCCGGGGAATCGCGCACATCGGCGTGCTGAAAGTCCTCGAAGAAGAAAACATTCCAATCCGCTACATTTCCGGTACCAGTGTCGGCGCACTGATCGGTGCTGCCTATTGCAGCGGGGTCACGTCAAAAGAATTGGAGGAGATTGCGCTCCGGGTGCGCTTCAAACATTTTGCCCGCTGGACTCTCTCCCGGTACGGTTTCGCCAGCAATCAGCGGATGATCGGATTCCTCAACAGCGTGTTAAAGGTCAAGACCTTTGAAGAGTTGCAAATTCCGCTGGCCGTGACCGCCACCGATTTTTCAACTGGGGAAGGCGTGGTATTTCACTCCGGGCCGCTTGTGGACCCGGTGCGCGCCAGTTGCGCCTACCCGGGAATGTTCCTGCCAGTCAAGATTCGTGGACGCCTGCTGGTGGACGGAATGCTGGCACACGCCGTGCCCACAGTCCCGGTGCGTGCAATGGGAGCTGACCGGGTGCTCGCCGTACACCTGAGAGCAACCTGGGTCCACCAGGACGGCCCGCGGCATCTGTTCGACGTGATTGGGCAGTGTTTCGCGATTGCCCAAGAGATGAATTGCGGGGTGTGGCGTCAGGCTGCCGACCTGGTCATCGAGCCCGATGTGAGCGGATATAAATACGACGATTTCGAGCGGGCCACCGATATGGTAAGAGCAGGCGAAACCGCGACCCGCGCCGCGCTGCCGGAGATACGAAAGTGGCTAGAGACACACCCGGCCGCCAGCGGCGTCTCACATCGCCAGGCGGGGTTGCCGCAAACTGCGGCGGTCCCGGCCGAGTGAGTCTCGGCAATCACACTCCACTGCTACTTCATCACCCCGCGCTGAGCAATACCGATATTGTCCCGGCTGGTATTTTTCACCAGATACATCATTTCATCCGCTTGGCGGATGACGTCGTGCGGCGTCTTGGCGTCATGGGGATATGTGGCCACACCTATGGAGGCGCGGATATTTAAATTCAGGCCCTCTTCGCGGCAAAACATACTGGTGCGTAAGCTGTCCCGCAAACGCCGGGCAACGACCAGCGCTGAGTCCTTTCCAGTCTGCGGCAACAGTACGACAAATTCGTCGCCGCCATAGCGAAACGCATAATCGATTAGCCGCAGCTGCGCCTTCACCAGATAACCGATCTCCGCCAGCAACTTGCTGCCGATTAAATGCCCGTGGGTATCGTTGACCTGCTTGAAATGATCGAGATCGATAAACAGAACGGTAAATTCGTACGCAAAGCGCGCAGACCTGTAAACTTCCGTTTCGAGCGTCTTGTAAAGATGCCGCGCATTGTATAACCCGGTACAGTCATCGGTAATCGTAAGTTCTTGAATTTTTTCGACGGAGCGCGCATTCG
>JAFAWN010000274.1 GCA_019241735.1 Terriglobales bacterium | reverse complement strand
TGCGATTTTGTAATTGAAGCCGCAACGGAAAAATTTGAGATTAAAAAAGAACTATTCAGCGAGTTGGATCGCCTCTGCCGCCCTGACGTTATTCTGGCGTCAAACACCTCATCCATTTCAATCACCAAGCTCGCAGGATTAACCCGGCGTCCTGACAAAGTAATCGGCATGCACTTTTTCAATCCGGTGCCGGTCATGAAACTGGTCGAGATCATTCGCGGCCTGGCAACGTCGAACGAAACTTTCTCCATGGTTCGCGATTTCGCCGGGAAGCTCGAAAAGACACCTGTCGAAGTAAACGACGCGCCCGGCTTCGTTTCCAACCGCGTGCTTATGCCATTGTTGAACGAGGCCATGTATGCGGTCATGGAAGGGGTTGCGACGCCTGAGGCAGTGGACCAGGTGTTTCAGTTGGGAATGGCGCATCCCATGGGACCGCTGGCGCTTGCCGACTTCATCGGGCTCGATGTCTGCCTGGATATCATGCGGGTGTTGCAGGATGGCCTGGGTGATCCCAAATACCGGCCGTGCCCATTGCTGATCAAGCTGGTGGATGCTGGACGCCTGGGGAAAAAAAGCGGTCACGGTTTCTACAGATACGGGCAGTAGTGGTTGCAATGGTCGAGCCGAAATTACGGCGCACTCCAGCATAGCCAGTGCTCAACCCAGAAAACGATCTTCGAATCTACTTCTTAGCCGCTGGTCTCGGCATTTGCGCCGGCGTTCTGGATGTGAAAGCCGGAGACCTGTTGCTGACCGCCATGTTCGTTTTGGCCTCAACCATGCTTCTCGGCGCAATGCGCCCGGAACGCCCCTGGCGCTGGCCGCTGGTTGTCGGAATTTTTCCGCCCATTGTGCAGTTTATGGCTTACCTGTTCTTGACCGAAAAACCCTACCGCGCCCAAATCTATGAATCATTCCTGTCACTGCTGACCGGGATTGCCGGAGCTTACGGCGGCGCCCTCGCCCGAAAAGCCTTTAACGAACTTTATTCGAAGTAAGGTTGCCAGTGGTCCGCACGCCTAGCGGGTAAGGTGCAGCAGAAGTGTTTTCGGGAAAGTTCCCTCTTGCTTGCCCTAAGGTCTCTACTATCCGAGAAAGTCACTCCCCTTCCACAGCCTCGCGAGAGTATGCTGGCGCGCATGGGGCTATCGGTCTCGGTGCTGGCAAGCGGCAGCCGGGGAAATGCCACACTTCTTGAAAGCGCCAGCACCCGCATCCTGGTGGATGCCGGCTTGTCATGCCGCGAAACCTTCAAGCGCATGAAAGCCGCTAACTCCGATCCCCGTACGCTTTCCGCCATCCTGATTACGCATGAGCACGCTGACCATATATACGGGCTGATCGTGCTCGCCAATAAATTGAACCTTCCGGTGTTTATGAATGAGGCCACCTATCAGGCCTGGGAGAAAGCGGTGCGCGATGCTTGCGGAGAGGTCCCGCGGCTGCCCAAAGTTGAACTGTTTTCCTCCGGGCACTATTTCGTGGTCGGCGATATCACCGTCATGCCGTTTACTATTCCCCACGATGCCGCCGATCCGGTCGGCTTCACCCTGCGCTCCGGTGGAGTGAAGGTTGGCATTGCCACCGACCTTGGCTACCTGCCGCCGAATGTTTGCGACCAGTTGCGAGGCTGCGACGTGCTGGTGATTGAATCGAATCACGACCTGGAGATGCTGCGCGGCGGGCCTTATCCGTGGTCGGTTAAACAGCGTGTTATGAGTCGCGTAGGCCACCTGTCCAACGAAACTCTGGCCGATTTCTTCGCGCGCGACTATGATGGATGTGCATCCTATATTGTGCTGGCGCACCTATCGGAACAGAACAATCACCCGGAACTGGCGCGAACGGCGGCCGAGCGGGCATTGGGGCCGCGACAGAACCTTCTATATAACCGCATAACTCTGGCGGTCCAGGCCGGATGCCCACAACCAATTCAGCTTTAGCAGGGTGATGCCGGCGGTTCCAGGCTCTATAGGTGGGCAACCACTATACTTTTATCCTTATATATTGCCATGGCAGAATGCGCTGAACCGATTATCGGCAAGATTCTGGCGGGCTGGCGCTACGATATTTCCGGTCTGGCCGCGGAGATGCGCGGCGACTACGAAGAGCATTTCTCCCACTGCGCGCGCTGCCGCAGCCGCCAGCGACTGCATCGGATTATCGATGTATCCCTGATCACCCTGGCGTCGCTCTCGGCGGCGGTGTTTCTGCTGGCTTTTGGAGTCATCCGCCATTTTGGGCCGCGGCATGCATTCTGGCTCGAGGTCGGCGCACTGGCTGGTTTTGCCCTCTCCGCGCTGATCTGGATGATAGTTGCGGTCACGACCCCCGCTCCCACGATGATGGTGGACGTCGCGCGGGTCAGTGCTCGTCACGTGCATGATCGCCTGCCGGCAGAGATCCGGGAACGCCTCCCGGAAGAGTTCCGCCTGAAGATCACCGGTTCCTGAGGGCCTCCGCCTTGGTACACCTCAGCTTCTACTTGGAACTAATCCAGAAGTAGTTTGAGGACGGAGTCCGAACGGATTCCGGCAAGGCAAAATGCCCTGTATTTTGCCTTGAGTGTCAGTCCAGAAGGGCGCTGATTTCATCCGAACGCGTAACCTCCTCTGCGAACCGGAATGTGCCGTGATCGTGCATCTCGCGTGCCGCACGAAGAAAGGTTGCGAGTGTGACGCGGCTCAGCGAGCTGCCCACACTGACCCGCCGTACCCCAGCAGCCGAGAGTTGCGCCAGATCGAAACGGACGCCTTGCAATCCCATTAGCACATTTACCGGGCGGCCCACAGAACTTACGACAGCGCGAATGTCGTCCAACGCGGTCAGCCCCGGAGCATAAAGCACATCCGCTCCCGCCTCTTCATAAGCCTGCAGCCGCGCGATCGTATCCTTGATATCCGGGCGGTCGTGGAGATAGTTTTCCGCCCGCGCCGTCAGGGTGAATGGAAACGCAAGGCTCCGCGCTGTTTCGACTGCCGCCCGAACGCGTTCGGCTGCGTGCCGAAGCTCATAGATCGGATTGTCTGAACGTTCAGTGGCGTCCTCAATCGACCCTCCGACGGCCCCTGCAGCGCCCGCCATGGCAATGGTTTCCTGAACAGTTTTAGGGTCATCGCCAAATCCGTTTTCCAGATCGGCGCTTACCGGCAGCGCTGTAGCTGAAGTGATCTCAGAGATATGCTCAATCACTCGTTCGCGGCCAACCGTGTTGTCGCGCTGCCCCAGCGAGAATGCAAAACCCATGCTGGTTGTGGCCAGTGCCTCGAAGCCAAGACGCTCGAGAAGGCGCGCCGTGCCAACATCCCAGGGATTGGGAATGATGAAAGCAGTGTCGCGCTGGTGCAGCGCGCGAAACGAGCGTCCCTTCTCTAATTGTGTAGGCATGGTGATCGGATAGTCGGTCCGAGCTTCTCTCTTCGCCCATCAGAATCATAACGCATGAACGATAACGGAAATCTGCCGGATGCACCGTGATTGACCAAACAAACCCCCCGGCCTAACATTCCGTGCTAATGAGTGCCCAGCCTCAACTCGTGGGCCAAATACTCGGCCATTATCGAGTGCTCGAGCAGATCGGGGCCGGCGGTATGGGGATCGTGTATCGCGCCCACGATCAAATGCTGGATCGTGATGTGGCGATCAAGTTACTGCCCGCCACTACGCTGGCACCCGAAGCTGACCGAAAACAGTTCCGCAAGGAAGCGATCACTCTCGCCCGGCTCAATCACCCGAATATCGCGACTGTCCACGAGTTTGGAACTCACGACGGAACAGATTTTCTGGTGACCGAATATATCCCCGGCGTCACGCTTGACGCCAAACTGGCCGCCGGAGCATTGGACGAAGAGCAGACTTTGACCCTCGCTCTCCAATTGGCGGAGGGCCTTGCGGCGGCCCACCGCGAGGGCGTGATTCATCGCGACTTAAAGCCCGGCAACCTCCGCATCAGGTCTGATGGAACCTTGAAGATTCTCGATTTCGGCCTGGCGCAATTAATGCCCCACGCCAGCAAGTCCGGCCTCACCGCGACCTTAACTCA
>JAFAWN010000425.1 GCA_019241735.1 Terriglobales bacterium | reverse complement strand
TTTCGCAATGCCAAGGTCATCACGAACCATCTGCACAATGCGCCGGCCGGTCATTTGCGCAAGCGTGTTCCGCCGAGCGTCGACCGCCGGTATGGCAGCGTTTCCCGGCAGGCTCATGCCCAGAGCTTCAACCATGTTGGCCATCGTTGACGCCGTGCCCATAGTCATGCAATGGCCTTTGGAGCGATGCATACAGCTTTCGGCTTCGTAGTATTCATCGAGCTTCATTTCGCCTTTGCGAAGTTGATCGGTCATCTGCCACAACCCGGTGCCCGAGCCCAGATCGCAGCCGCGAAATTTTCCCGAGAGCATGGGCCCGCCGGAGAGGCCAATGGTGGGAAGTCCACAGGAGGCGGCGCCCATCAGCAGCGATGGCGTGGTCTTGTCGCAACCCATCAGCAATACCACTCCATCCATAGGATTGCCGCGGATCGACTCTTCCACGTCCATGCTTGCCAGGTTGCGAAACAGCATGGCCGTAGGCCGCAATTGCGTCTCGCCCAATGACATCACGGGAAATTCCAGGGGAAACCCGCCCGACTCCCACACTCCGCGCTTCACCCACTCGGCCAGCTCGCGAAAATGTGCATTGCATGGGGTAAGCTCCGACCAGGTGTTACAAATACCGATGACTGGTCGGCCTTCAAATACGTCGTGTGGCCAACCCTGGTTCTTCATCCAGCTGCGGTAGACAAAACCGTCGCGGCCTTCTCGTCCATACCATTCCTGACTACGCAACTTCTTCATGGTGGCAATCCAATCGCACGGAAAATTTTGCTGGGCGGAATTCGATCATAGCGCAAAAAGCGTTAGGTAAACGTGATCTCAGCTTGACGAATCCGCGAACTGATCGCATGATTCTGGAACACAACCGCAATGCCGAATGAGAAATCTTCAGGAGCCCTAACATGCATGGCATGCACCGCTCGGCGTTCAGAAGTCATCATTGCCTCATAACCGCGTCTGAGCTTATCGTCATTTTGCTTTGCTTGTCTAGCAGCGGGATGGCACAGGGAAAGAACAAACCACTAGAAATCTATTTCGTTGATGTCGAAGGCGGACAGGCGACTCTGTTCGTAACTCCTGTTCATGAGTCGTTGTTGGTCGACACTGGATGGTCAGGTTATGAGGGTCGAGACGCAGACCGGATCGTGGCCGCAGCCCAAAAAGCTGGTCTCAAGAAGATTGATTATGTCCTCATCACCCACTATCATGCCGACCACGTGGGGGGAGTGCCTCAGCTTGCCGCCCGCATTCCGGTCGGCACATTCCTCGATCATGGCGAAAATCGTGAGATGGCGAACGCGCCCACCGTTCAGGGCTGGCAGGCTTATCAGAAGCTGTTAGCCAGCGGCAAGTACAAACACAATTCCCTAAAACCAGGAGATGTTCTTCCCATCCGCGGGATGTCGGCCACGGTTGTGAGCTCTGACGGCGTGGTGATGCAAAATCCGCTTCCGGGCGCTGGGCAGCCGAATCCAGGATGCCAAGGGGAGGAGAAATACGCCCAGGATGAAACGGAGAACTTGCGCTCGGTGGGGATCCTGGTCACCTTTGGCAAGCTTCGTATCTTAGACCTCGGTGACCTCACGCGTGACAAGGAACTGGAACTGATGTGTCCCAGCAATAAGCTGGGCAAGGTTGATATTTACATCGTATCCCATCACGGCTGGTACCAGAGCGGCAGCCCGGCATTGCTGAATGGAATCTCGCCGCGGGTCGCCATCATGGACAATGGCGCGAAAAAGGGCGGTTCGCCGCCAGCCTGGGATGTTATTGAAAAGTCCCCGCGCCTCGAAGACCTTTGGCAGTTGCATTTTTCGGAAGAAGGCGGCAGCGCGCACAATGTTGCCGCGGACTTCATCGCCAATCCACAAGGGCCGGATCAGGGAAACTATCTCGAACTCAACGCTTATCCCGATGGCAGCTTTCAGGTCTTGAACTCACGAACGAAAAAGCAAAAGCGCTACCCACCGCCCACCAGCGCCGGGTCCTGACCGGTGCCGCGGCAATCACATATACCCAGCTCCGGTCTTGTAACCTGCCTGCCAAGATCGTATAGTATTGCGGTTTTGAGAAATCGTTTACTCGCACTCGTGAGGGATGCGGGCGCCTGGCGGCGATGACTTAACTGACGTACACGCCAAGCATTCTGCTTAAGGTCAAAGGGAGGGTAAACACTTTATGTCTTCGCGACGGCGATTTTTGCAACATGCTTCCACCTTGGGTTTAGCTTGCTCCGCGAATGGCTTGTTTGGCCGCTTACTGTCAGCACAGAGCTCCCCGACTGCCGATCCCACCGTTCGCATCTACCTCGACACCCGCCGCACCATCGCGCCCATCGATCGCAATCTGTTCGGTTCTTTTCTCGAGCACCTGGGCCGCGCCATTTACGGCGGAATCTATGAACCGGGATCGAAATTGTCGGATGCCAATGGATTCCGCAAGGATGTGCTGGCCGAGATTCGACAGCTCGGGGTACCAATCATCCGCTATCCGGGTGGAAATTTCGTGTCGGGGTATAACTGGCTGGATGGCGTGGGGCCGAAGCAGGACCGTCCGCGGGTGCTGGACA
>JAFAWN010000404.1 GCA_019241735.1 Terriglobales bacterium | reverse complement strand
CAATCATTCGCTTCTTAAACAGCTCCCAAATCTTGGGAAGTCCGTAACAGCGACGAAATTCTTCCATCAGCGAGATCATTACGCCGGAGGCGGTCCACAGTGTTAGCAAGGAAGTGGTAACCAGCAACCCTACGGGGCGCTGGAGTGTTGTTCCCTTCAGGTAAGCGAGCGCAGCAGCGCTTCCCGCCGGCAAAATCCTGCCCAACGCGTAAGAAATTTCCAGCAGGTACGCCTGCGTCTTTCGCGACGTCGCCAATACAGAGCCGACCACCAGTAAAGTGGGGAAGAAGGAAAGTATGGCGGAATATGCTGAAGCTTTAGCGATCGCAAACGCGTCATGTTCAAACGCGCGCCAAAAGGCAAGCCGCACCAATCGCAGCAAACGCAACATTCCTGGTACCAGAGTATTGCGCGGAGGCACCGGGCGCAACCGCGAAATACTCTCCGGTTCGGGGCGCGGAAATCGTTGTGGGATCGCGTTCATTATGGAGATATTGACCCGATCTACTGGCCGCAATACAAAAGAGGCGGATCGCTCCGCCTCTCTTGCAGTCTTCGTTTACTCCGCTGCCAGTTCTTCGGTCTCGCCCTCAGTGCGCATTAATTCCAGCGCGCGCTCTGCTTCCTCGTAGGCCGCAGAGACTTGCTCCTGCACCTTCGCAGCAGCTTCTTCCATCTCCGGCGACAAGCGGACATTGCGGTAGTATTCCATGCCGGTGCCGGCGGGAATAAGGCGGCCGACGATCACGTTTTCCTTCAATCCTCGCAGGTGATCGACCGCGCCCTGAATCGAAGCCTCGGTGAGCACTCGGGTGGTTTCCTGGAACGACGCTGCGGAGATGAACGAATCGGTCGAGAGCGATGCCTTCGTAATTCCCAGCAGCAGCGGTCGTCCCGTTGCCGGGCGCCCTCCCTGGGAAATGACCCGCTCGTTCTCCTCGGCGAAGCGGAACTTATCCACCTGCTGTTCCAGCAGGAAGGTAGTGTCCCCAACATCCTCGACTTTGCGCCACCGCATCATCTGACGAACGATGACTTCGATGTGCTTGTCGCTGATGTTGACGCCCTGCAGCCGGTACACTTCCTGGATCTCATTCACCAGGTAGGACTGCAGCTCCTTCTCGCCCAACACTGCCAGAATGTCGTGCGGATTGAGCGGGCCATCCATTAAAGGCTCGCCCGCTTTGACGCGCTCGCCTTCCTGCACGTTGATGTGTACGCCGCGCGGTACCGAGTACTCCTTCTCAGTTCCGTTGTCGGCCAGAACATACAGTTTGCGCTGTCCTTTAGCGACCTCACCGAACTTAACTGTGCCATCGATTTCACTGATGACCGCCGTCTCGTGCGGTTTGCGGGCCTCAAACAGCTCGACCACACGCGGCAGACCACCGGTGATGTCTTTGGTCTTGGTAGTTTCGCGTGGTATCTTGGCCAGCACATCTCCCGGATGCGCTGTGTCCCCTTCCTGAACCATAAGGTGGGCGCGGGATGGCATTAAATAGCGCTTGCTGGCCTTGCCCTTGATCACGATGGCGGGTTGCCGTTTTTCATCCGGAGAATCTGCAACCACGTGACGCGACAAGCCTGTCACCTCATCCACTTCTTCGTGCAGGGTCACACCTTCCTGTAGGTCTTTGAACTGGACGGTGCCGCCAATTTCGGTGAGGATCGCGAAGGTATAGGGGTCCCACTCAACCATCACCTGGCCTTGTTGGACCTGATCGCCTTCCGAGACCTTGAGTTTGGCGCCGTAAATTACGGCGTAGTGCTCGCGTTCACGGCCCTTTTCATCGACCACCGCAACCGAGCCCTGACGGTTCATTACCACCAGGTCCCCGGATTTCGACTTCACGGTTTGCAGTCCAATGAAGCGGACGGTCCCCGCGCTCTTAGCTTCGAGGCGCGACTGTTCGGAAACTCGCGACGCCGTTCCCCCGATGTGGAAGGTGCGCATCGTCAGCTGTGTTCCGGGTTCACCGATCGACTGCGCCGCGATAACGCCCGTGGCTTCGCCCAATTCAACCAGCCTGCCGGAAGCCAGGTTGCGTCCATAACACATCACGCATACTCCACGCTTCGATTCGCAGGTGAGAACAGACCGGATTTTCACCCGCTCGATTCCCGCTGCCTGTACCGTACCGGCAAGTTCTTCTGTGATTTCCTGATTTATGTCCACGACAACGTTACCGTCGTAGTCCTTGAGTTTCTCGAGCGATACGCGTCCCACAATGCGGTCGCGCAAGGGCTCAATCACTTCTCCCGCTTCCACAATTCCAGCGACGTAAATGCCGTCCACGGTCCCACAGTCGTATTCGCTGATGATCACGTCTTGAGCGACGTCCACCAGGCGCCGGGTGAGGTAGCCTGAATCCGCAGTCTTGAGCGCGGTATCAGCCAGTCCTTTACGCGCGCCGTGGGTGGAGATGAAGTACTGCAACACCGTCAACCCTTCGCGGAAGTTCGCCGTGATTGGCGTTTCGATGATTTCTCCTGAAGGCTTGGCCATCAATCCACGCATTCCGGAAAGCTGGCGAATTTGCTGTTTCGATCCGCGAGCGCCCGAGTCCGCCATTACGTAAATCGGATTGATGAAACCTTCCTTGTCGCGCTGCTGCATCTGCCCGAACATCTCATCCGCAACCCGTTCTGTAATTGCCGACCAGATTTCAATGACCTTGTTGTAGCGCTCGCCATTGGTGATTGCGCCGTCCAGATATTGCTGCTGGACGTTCACCACCTGTTTTTCGGCGTCCTTCACCAGGGTCTTTTTATTGTCCGGGATAACCATGTCGTCGATGCCGATGGAGAGCCCTGCCTTGGTGGCATAACGGAAGCCGAGGTCTTTAACCTCGTCCAGCATCTTGACCGTGACTTCCAGGCCAAACCTCAGGTAGCAGTAGCTGACCAGTTGGCCGATGCCCTTTTTCTTCAAAAGTCCGTTGATGTAAGGCATCGCCGCGGGCAGGTGATCGTTGAGGATCGCCCTCCCGACAGTTGTGTTCATGAACGTCCGGTCGTACTGCACCGGATCGGTATGGGTCACGTCCTGATCGTCATAGGCCGTGGTCAGATCGATAACTTCACCGGTGAAGCGCAGGCGGATTGGGGTAAGCGTTTCCACTTCCCCGGCTTCCAGCGCCATCAGTACTTCTTCTATGTTCGCGAAAGCGCGGCCTTCCCCTTTCGCTCCGGGCTTGCCTTTGGTCAGATAGTAGAGGCCGAGCACCATGTCTTGAGTCGGAACGGTAATAGGATGGCCTGATGCCGGCGACAGAATGTTGTGTGAGGACAGCATCAGCACGCTGGCTTCGACCTGCGCCTCTGGGGACAGCGGAATGTGGACCGCCATCTGATCGCCGTCAAAGTCCGCGTTGAAGGCAGTGCACACCAGCGGGTGGATCTTGATCGCCTTGCCTTCGACCAGCACCGGCTCAAAAGCCTGAATGCCAAGCCGATGCAGGGTGGGGGCGCGATTCAGTAATACTGGATGGTCCTTGATGACCTCTTCCAAAATGTCCCAAACCACCGACTCCTGCTGCTCTACCATTTCTTTGGCCTGCTTGATGGTGGTGCAGTGGCCAGTCTGCTCCAGGCGGTGATAAATAAACGGCTTGAACAACTCGAGCGCCATCTTCTTCGGCAAACCGCACTGGTGCAGCTTCAGCTCGGGGCCGACAACGATGACGGAACGGCCAGAATAATCGACGCGCTTGCCGAGCAGGTTCTGACGGAAGCGTCCTTGCTTGCCTTTCAAGGTATCCGAAAGCGATTTCAGCGGCCGGTTGTTCGCGCCGCGCAATACGCGTCCGCGACGGCCGTTGTCGAACAATGCATCCACGGCTTCCTGGAGCATGCGCTTTTCGTTGCGCACGATGACCTCGGGAGCGTGCAGATCCATCAGTTTCTTCAACCGGTTATTGCGGTTAATCACACGGCGGTAGAGGTCATTCAGGTCAGAAGTGGCAAAACGCCCGCCATCCAGGGGGACCAGCGGACGCAGTTCCGGCGGAATCACCGGAATGACGTCGAGGATCATCCAGTTCGGCTTGTTGCCGCTCCGCCGGAACGCCTCTACGACCTTCAGCCGCTTGGTGTATTTGAGCCGCTTCTGCAGCGAGTTCTCATGCTTCATCTTCTCGCGCAGTTCAGTGGAGAGGCCTTCAATATCGACGCGCTTGAGAAGCTCTTTGATCGCCTCCGCGCCCATCATGGCCTTGAAGCCTGTGGGACGGAACTGCTGATCCAGTTCGCGGTATTTCGCTTCATCCTTAATCACTTCGTGATCTTTTACCTGCGCCTCGCCGGGTTCGACGACCACATAAGCTTCAAAGTAGAGAACGGACTCGAGATCGCGCAATGAGATATCGAGCAAGTGTCCGATACGGCTGGGCAGCCCCTTGAAGAACCACACATGCGAGCATGGCGATGCCAGCTCGATATGGCCGAGTCGCTCCCGTCGTACTTTTGAGAGTGTGACCTCGACGCCGCACTTGTCGCAGATCACGCCGCGGTGTTTCATCCGCTTGTATTTTCCGCACAGGCATTCCCAGTCGGTTACCGGGCCGAAGATGCGGGCGCAGAACAAGCCATCCCGCTCCGGCTTAAAAGTGCGGTAATTGATGGTTTCCGGTTTCGTCACCTCGCCGTGCGACCAGCTGCGGATCTTCTCCGGCGAAGCCAGGCTTATGCGGATAGCATCGAAATCAGCGATAGGATTTGCCAGGTCAAAGGGGCTCGAACGGAACATGTTCCTCCACTTCCTGCGGCGTCACGCCGCCGCGGGCGACCCTGAAAACAATTTACTTTGTGCTCAATTGCTCAGGTGCGGTGCAACTGGCACTGGTCTCACCCGGAGCCGGCTGCCAAAAAGCAAGCTGGCCGCCCGGAAAACCGATCCTTTAATCCGCCGATGCGGCGCTTAATACCGGCTTTTTATCACCGGCTTTGATTAATTCCACATCGAGGCAGAGCGACTGCAATTCACGTATCAGCACGTTGAATGACTCAGGTACGCCGGGCTCCATCGCAGCTTCGCCCTTGACGATGGCCTCATAGATCTTAGTGCGGCCGTAAACGTCATCGGACTTGGCCGTCAGCAATTCCTGAAGTATGAAAGCTGCGCCATACGCCTCGAGCGCCCAGACTTCCATTTCTCCAAAACGCTGGCCGCCGAATTGCGCTTTACCACCCAAAGGCTGCTGGGTAATCAGCGAATACGGCCCAATGGAACGCGCGTGGATCTTGTCGTCGACCAAATGTGACAGTTTCAGCATGTAGATATAGCCAACAGTGACCGGCTGCTCGAACCGGTCTCCGGTCATGCCGTCATGAAGCCAGGTTTTGCCGGATTCCGGCAGGCCAGCCTGTTTCAGCAAGGCCTTAATCTCGCTTTCACGCGAGCCGTCGAATACCGGTGACCCGGTGAAAACGCCACGCTTCAGGGTTTCAGCAACCGCCAGCAGTTCGTCGTCAGGAATGTCGGCAATTTCCTGGGCCAGGCTCGTGTCCTTGAACAGAGCCTTCAGTTCGCGCCGTACCGCTTCCTCGC
>JAFAWN010000201.1 GCA_019241735.1 Terriglobales bacterium | reverse complement strand
GGCAGGGAGATTGCGACCTGACTTGATTGTGGTCGATCCGCCGCGCAGCGGACTGGGGAGCACGGTGGTCAGCATTCTCGCAAACCTGCGCGCGCCGCAGATCACCTACGTCTCATGCGACCCAGCAACGCTGGCCCGGGATTTGGGCGGTTTGCTGGCCAGCGGATATCGGGTGCAGGAATCACACCTTCTAGATTTATTTCCCCAGACCTTCCACCTGGAGAGCGTGTTCCATCTAGTGCGCGCGTAGATTCGCCATTGGTCGCCCGGTAGCGACAGGGCAACATCTGATTCTGCCAGTGCGCAAGTTGGCTTAAGCCATGAGCAATGCGCTAACTGCCTCGCCGACGGGCGTTCCTCCGATTGCGTTGAGAGAGTCTAGCGGCCTGGACTCTGTACCCTCAGCGATTTCAAAACCTCGCTTGCAACCATCTGGAACCCGCAGCCCACTACTTTGGGCGGCAATTTCATTCGCTGCGGGATTATGCTCGGGGCAGTATGTTTGGCGTCCGCCACTTTGGTGGGTGATCACCGCAGCAGGTTTTATTTTTGCCGGCATCTACCTGGTTCGCCGCCGATTCCGCGCGGCATATGCTTTCGGGTTAGCGGCAGTTTTTCTGACGGGCGTTCTTACCATTCAATTTCATTCGTCAGCCATTTCGAATGCGTCCGGGTATCTGCCATTTGCCGACGGAGATGAGGCTGTAGTCACCGGACATGTGACCGGCGAGGGAGAGCTTCGGGACCTCGAATCCGGCGATTTGCGGCAACGGCTCGATATTGAAACCGAACAGGTAATATCCGGGGGCGCAATTTCGACGGCGTCTACCGGGGTGCGCTTAAGCATCTACGCCAAGAATGTTAATAGCGACGAGGCCTCCTTCCACGACCGCGAGCCCATGCGAGTCTTTCGTTACGGAGAGCGCTTGCGGTTTTCAGCGGAGCTTTTTTCCCCACACAATTTCCGCAATCCGGGAGCCTTCGATTACCGGGGATACCTGGGGGAAAGGCGTATCCGGGCGCTGGCATCCACCGAATCAGCGAAAGTCGAACTGCTGCCGGGATTTTCCGGCACGCGAATTGAGCTCTGGCGTTCGCGCATCCACCGCAGCGTCATCGAAAAAGTACACAGCCTGTGGGTTCCGGGCGACGCTGCGCTGATGGATGCCATGGTCATCGGGGAAGAAAGCTTTATCAACCGGCCTGTCCGCACCAATTTTCAACGCTCGGGGACCTATCATGTGCTGGTGGTTTCCGGAATGAACGTCACCATTCTCGCGCTAGTGATGTTTTGGGGGTTCAGAAAACTACGTCTCAGTGAGATTCTCGCAGGCGCGGTCACGGTACTGCTCATTCTTTTTTACGCCTTCCTTACCAATCTTGGATCACCGGTGTGGCGCGCGACCCTTATGCTTGCCGTTTATTTGGCCTCGCGAATGGTCTATCGCGATAAATCCATGTTGAATGCAATTGGAGCAGCTGCGCTGGGGGTGATGATTTTTGATCCACAGGCACTTTTTGGCGCCAGCTTTCAGCTTACTTTTTTGTGCGTCTGGTTGGTGGCTGCGGTTGGTATCCCGATTCTGGAGCGAACTACGCAGCCTTTTGCGCGGGGCGCACGCAATCTTGAAACCACGGCATACGATTTCGCTCTGCCCGCCCGGGTAACGCAGTTCCGACTCGATCTGCGAATGATTGCTGGTCGCCTGGAGAAATTTTTCCCCAAGAGGATTCCGGCATTGGTGCTCGCCCGCACCGCCCGCGTTTTAATTGCTACCGTGGAATTGGTCGCCATCTCCGCAATCATGCAGATTGGCCTGGCTCTGCCTATGGCCTATTACTTTCATCGCGCCACGGTGGCAGGCCTACCAGCGAACCTGGTGGTAGTCCCGCTGACGGAAATTTTAATGCCTGCGGCGATTTCGGCAGTTTCGCTCGGTTACTTCTCTACAGTCCTGGCCAAAGCTCCCGCCGTCATTGCTGGATGGGCGCTGCACGGCATCGCCGGCACGGTCCGCACGCTAGGTGGGCTAAAGATCGCGGATGTGCGCGTGCCAACGCCGTCTGTCGCCGTTATTGGTTTTGCGGCGCTAACGATTGTCCTGGCAATGGTTTTGGCGCGCCGCCGCGCGAGGTTGGCCGGTATTGGAGTGGCCGCCCTGGGCGTCAGTACTCTCTGGATTTGCGCAGTCCCCTCACAGCCGCAGACGCGCCATGGAGTGTTGGAGGTGACAGCTATCGACGTCGCGCAAGGGGATTCAATTCTGGCGGTCTCTCCCCTGGGCCGCACCCTTCTGATTGACGCCGGCGGACTGCCCTACTGGATGCACTCGGAACTGGATATCGGTGAGGATGTCGTTTCCCCGTACCTCTGGTCGAGGAGATTTCATCATCTGGACGTAGTGGCAATCACGCACGCGCACGCCGATCACCTGGGAGGAATAATGGCGGTTCTGGCCAACTTCCATCCGCGCGAGCTGTGGCTCGGGACGAACCCGCCTTCTCCTGAGCTGCAGAGAATCATTGTTGAGGCCAACGATCTGCACATCCCGGTGATTCTGCATTATGCCGGGGAGGAATCTGAATTCGGAGGTGCGCAAATCCGCTTTCTCGCACCGCCCACGAGTATCGCGAGTCTTCCCTCCCGCCCTAATGATGAGTCGCTAGTGATGAAAATTTCGTTTGGGAAAACGTCTGCGTTGCTGGAGGGAGATGCGGAAAAGAAAACGGAAAGACAGCTGCTCCTCGAAAATCCCCAGGGCGATTTGTTGAAAGTCGGGCACCACGGCAGCTCTACGTCCACACTTCCAGAGCTAATAGCCGCGGTCCATCCCCGGTTCGCAGTGATCTCGGTGGGAGCCCGCAACCTTTACAGGCATCCCAAAGGGGAGGTGCTGGACCGGCTGGAGCAAGCAGGGGTGACTACGTACCGGACTGATGCTGACGGGGCAGTAACATTCTACTTGGATGGGAAAGACGTTACTTCTTCTGACGCTGGTCTTCACTGACGTCAGTGGAAATGATATCGAGTTCGGCGGTGTCGTCGGCCGCCGCCGCTACCTGCCGTTGCTGCTTAATCAGTGTGCGCGCGGTTGCAGCGTCTTCCTGGCGCACTAAAATTACGGTGCCTCCAACTCCGGGGAGGATGTCCTGTTGCGCGTCCAGGGAGGTCAAGTCACACTCAATGCCCGCGGATTCGAGGAGCCCACGGACCACCAACGCCTCTGATTCCTGTTCGGTGTCGAAAACGCGAACCAGTTTCTCGTTGGGATTCGGGCGCGGTTTGTTGTCTGCGGATCCGCTCAGTTGGGGCATTTGTACCTCCGGCCAGAAATTTCGGGTTTGCCCGCAGGGAAATGCCCTGCGGGTAGCGAAAAGTTTAACACCACCGGGCCATTGCGCTTCGCGCCGCCCCTATTGAAAATTGACGGAGCGGGCCGCAACGCCCGCGCGGAGCGGGACATCTATTTCGTTAGGCCTGAATTGCCGTAGACCAGAGATTTTTAGGGGTTCCGCGGAGCCGT
>JAFAWN010000001.1 GCA_019241735.1 Terriglobales bacterium | reverse complement strand
GACATTCACGCGATCGCGCACGCGGTCGATGTGCATTATGACCATTTACGGACACTGGCAGCGGATTTCACGGAAACTTTCCGCGGCATGGGAATGGACCGCACCGAATCGGGAGCTTTATGGCTGAAGAAATCGGGCAAGATGCGCTGGGAATATAGGTCCCCTCAGGAGAAACTCTTCCTCGACGACGGCAAGATTGCCTGGTTTTATGTTCCCGGAGAGGGCCGGGTGCGAAAGACTTCCATGCAAAAACTCGAAGATTTGCGCTCGCCCCTCGCTTTTCTCTTAGGTAAAACCCGGCTGGAAAAGGAACTACGTGGATTATCCCTCGCCTCGGACGTGCCCCCGATAACCCAGGGCAATATAGTCCTAAGAGGTGTCCCCGGGGGGCTGGGCATTCAGGCGAGCGAGGTTTTGCTCGAAATTACGCCGGATAGCCACATTTCACGCATCGAAATTGAAGGGGTAGATGGAGCGGTCACAGAGTACCGTTTCAGCAATCAACGTGAGGATATAACGCTTCCTGACGACCGTTTCCGCTTTGTCCCTCCCCCCGGAATCGAGGTAGTAGAGGGGGATCTAGGGCAGTAACCCTTGGGCATCTGGGGTTCCGAGCCCGGGGAAAGCGCCTCAAGCGCCGGGTTAGCAACCTCTAGGGAGGTTACCAGCGTTAGGTTCGGCAGGGAGCCTTAAAACGTACAGTACTGATTTTGAATGTTAGACTTACATGAGAGAGGTTACCACCCAGGCAAGGCATGGAATTCCTGGTAAAAGTTGCGGATGAGCGCGGCCATCTGGTCCAGCAGGTGGAAAACGGATATTCAGAGGCCGAAGTCCGCGACCGCTTCGTGCAGCAGGGTTTCCTGGTTTACTGGGTCAAGCCTCGCGGCCTTATGGCCAATGGCGAGTTCCGCCTGCGGCGGCACGGGAAGGTAAAGCAGAGCCAGTTCGTCATATTTAATCAACAATTTTTGACCTTGATCAAAGCCGGCTTGCCGGTGCTGAATTCGCTGGATCTGTTGATCAAACGGCAAAAAGATGCACATCTGCAAAGCTTGCTGCAAAACGTACGCGACCGGGTGAAAAGCGGCGAGTCGCTCTCGGAGGCGTTCGCGGCGCAGGGGACGTTTCCTAAGATCTACACCACCACGTTGATGGCAGGTGAAAAAAGCGGCAACATGGAAGAAGTTTTGGCCCGTTATATCGCCTTTCAGCGCCTGGCGTTAACGTTTAAAAAGAAGCTGGCGGTGTCACTGGTCTATCCCGCCCTGCTGGTCACCATGGTGATGCTGATGATGGTCTTTCTGGTGACCTATGTAGTGCCGCAGTTTGCGAAACTTTACCAGGACATGAACGCGAATCTACCCGCCATCACGTTAATTATGCTGGCGATTGGCACCAATGTTCAGCACTATGGGCCGTACATCCTGGTGGCCCTGATCGTGCTCGCGGTTTTAGGGTGGCGCTGGAAGAGCACAGATCGCGGAGCGGAGACGGTCGATCGCGGCATGTTAAGCCTTCCCCTGCTGGGCGATATCTGGCTGAAGTATCAGGTGGCAAATTTTTCCCGGATGCTATCCACTTTGCTCACTGGCGGGCTTCCTCTCGTGCCTTCGCTCGAAACTGCGGGCGCATCCATGAGCAGCCGCAGGATTTTGAATGGCATTTCCGATGCGGCCATCCGGGTACGTGAAGGGCAGCCGTTGGCGAAGAGCCTGGAGGCGCAGAACATGTTTCCGGACTTGTCCGTGGAAATGATCGAAGTGGGCGAATCCACGGGAGCACTTCCCGCAATGCTGAATTCGGTGGCAGAGTTCTACGAAGAGGATGTTCAGACCGCGCTGGGCGCGGCCATGGCCCTGATTGAACCTATTATTTTGATAGTGATGGCGGTGGTGGTGGGCGGAATCTTGATTTCTTTGTATTTGCCGATCTTTACCTTGGGATCGAATATTCACTGAGGATTCATGCACGCCCGGCTGCAGGTGATTTAAATGTCGACGATGGCGGACAATAAATCCGTATTAGCTAACGGCGGAAATGCCGTGACCCTGGCGCCCAGTTCGCACGCCAACGAACTGGAAAAGGCGCAGGATATCGCGCGCCGCTATCGCTGCGAGTTCGTCGATCTGCACGATTTCCAGTTGCATCACGATCTGTTCACCAAGATCTCGCCACACCTGATGTTCCGGTATCACTTCGTGCCGCTCGAAGAAACTGCAGACGGACGGTTGGCGATTGCCATAGCCGACCCCAGCCAGTTGATGATGATCGACGAAATCAGCCTGCTGCTGGGCAAGCGGATTCTCACCAAGGTCGCCACCCTGGCGCAGATCAGCGAAATCCTTAAAAAGACGGAACAATCCAAGCGCGTCCTGGAAGACGCGAGCGAGGGCTTCACCCTGGATGTGATCCGGGAAGATGAAGCGGGCGGCGACGAAAGCATTTCGATCGACCGGCTGACCGCGCAAGGAGACATCAGCCCGATCATCCGCCTCGTCGACACGACGATTTTTACCGCCCTACAGCGCCGCGCCAGTGATATCCACATCGAGACCCGTGACGATTCCGTTTGCATCAAGTTCCGTATCGATGGCGTGCTTACCCAGGCAATGCCGCCCATTGCCAAGGAGCACCACTCCACCATCATCTCGCGCGTCAAAGTAATGAGCGAACTGGATATTTCCGAACGCCGCGTGCCCCAGGACGGCCGCTTCCGGGTTAAATACGGCCAGCCCGAGCGC
>JAFAWN010000428.1 GCA_019241735.1 Terriglobales bacterium | reverse complement strand
GATTGCTGCGGGCGGCCTGAATGTGCTCGTTTTGTGCCGGAACTCGGCCGACATGACGCTGTTGGGCTGCGGCCTCCTGTTGTGGTGTGGGGCGGGCCTGCACTCCGCCGTTGCCGCCGTTATAGCTTACGTGGGTCTCGGTCACATTGGTGATCCGGGTGTTATAGGTGTTGTGAATGATGGTCGTATCGACGCGATTCACATACGTGTTGTAGGTGAAGTGGTTGCCCTCCCAGCGGCCACCCTCGTACCCAAAGCCGCCATAGCCGAAGCCATAGTTGATTCCGCCGTAGAAGCCGACTTCGGGGCCCCAATATCCTTCATTGAAGAAGAATGCGTTTTCGCGCCATCCCCAGTAACCCGGGGTCCATAGGAAACCTACTTCAGGAGCTTCAACCCAGGTGCCGGGGACCCAGTAATAATCTCCGTAATCGTCGTCATAGGCCCAGAATCCGGGCGTCCAAATGTAGCCCTCGGCGGGACAGAGCGGCTGCTCATATACCGGAATCGGAGGGGGTGCGAAGCCCACCGAAATGCCAATAGCGATTTGGGCAGATGCACCGTGGGACAGAGCGAGCAAGACTAACGTAAAGAGCAACGACCGAACAGCAAATCTAGTACCCATTTTCTCTTCCTTCTGCCGCGTATCCTTTTGAGCCTGTAGTGCCAAGCAGCAGCAGGCGCGGATTGGGGCGGCGGTCAAGTCAACTCATCCCAAGCGGGATCATTCTAGCACCGGAATTGGGTTGGGCGCCGACGTGGTGGAGAATCGAATTTTGGTTGGCGTGACGTAACAATGGCGCAAAAACGGAGGGAAGTGGCCATGCGTGCGACTCTGCTATGCCGCATTTGATGAGAAAATCTTAATGAGAGACCGCCTCATGCCGGGCAAGCCCAAAATCCTGCAGATCGGAAATTACCCGCCGCCCATGTGTGGCTGGGCCATCCAAACCAGCCTGGTGACCGAGGAACTGCGTCGCCGTGGATTTGTGTGCGAGGTATTGAAGATCAACGAAAACCGGCAGGTAAAAGACCCTGCTTATATCGATGTGCAGGGCGGCTTCGATTATTGGCGAAAGGTTTTCCGCTACGCATGGCGGGGATATCAGTTAAACGTCCACATGAACGGAATGGGAAGAACTGGGTATCTGCTCGCCCTCGTCGCCGTGATTACCGGGCGCATGGTGGGGCGGCCGGCACTGATAACTTTCCACGGCGGGCTCCCGCAGAATAATTTTCCCCGTTACGACAACAGCTTGTGGCACTGGGCGTTCCTCACCATATTCCGGCTCGCGGGAAGTATCGCCTGCGACTCAGCGCCGATTAAAGAGGCGATTGAGGCCTACGGCGTACCCGCCGCGAAAGTGCGTGCCATTGCAACTTTCTCATCGCAGTACTCAAACTTCGATGCCGTACCGTTGCCGGAAACGGCAGAGAGGTTTTTGAAGAGCTATCCGCGGGTGATCTTCTGCTATGTAGCATTCCGTTCCGAATACCGGCTTGAAACGTTGCGCGCAGGCATGAAGCTATTCCGCGAATTTGATCCCGGCGCCGGTTTCATCTGGCTCGGCTTTCCGGAAAAAGAGCTCCTCATGGCGCAGGACTTCGTGAGCTCCTGGCCGGCCGAAGAGCGTGAAAGCCTGTTGCTTCTGGGTAACCTCACTCACGATCAGTTCTTAACCCTGCTAAGCCGGAGTTTCATCTTCCTTCGCACCCCGGCGTGTGACGGAGTGTGCGCCTCGGTATTGGAATCAATTGTGCTTGGTATTCCTGTGGTGGCCAGCGAAAACGGACGCCGTCCGCCGGGTGTCGTAACCTACGAAGATACCGATGCCGCAGATATGTGCGCCAAGTTGACTTTCGTCGCCCAGCATTATTCGGAAATTAAAGAGGGCCTGAGATCAACCAGCGTCGGCGAAGACAATATCGGAGTAATGGCGGACTGGCTGAGTTATGCGGGAGAAGATAGTCCCGCACCTGCTCTTGATTCACCGCTGCCCTGATGCGAATGCCAGCCTTTGTTCCGGAGCAGCTCCATGTAAAGCTGCTTATACTGCCTCCCCATGTGGTCCATAGCGAAGTTCGACTGGGCGAAAGCCCTGGCATTCTGGCCGAGCGTGCGACGGAGGGCCGGGTCACGCAGCAACTTCTCGACCGCGCCCCTCAGGGCACTGTCGTCGTCCGGTGGAACCAGAATACCCCGGTCGTCGCCAAGCAATTCGAGATTTCCGCCGACACGGTTCGCCACGACCGGCACGCCCGCTGCCATTGACTCGAGGATGACATTCGACAAACTTTCTGAGGCCGATGGCAGTACGGAAATGTCGAGTGACGCGAGAATGGCTGGAATATCTTTTCGATCCCCGAGAAAATGAGCCCGCTCCCGGATTCCTAAGCCGCGGGCCAACTCCTCAAGCTCTGGACGGAGAGGCCCATCCCCGACGATTACGATTTCAGTGCCCGGAAAACTGGCTTGGAGCGCCGCGCCGCACCTCAAGAACTTGTCATGATGCTTGGAACGAGTATTCATGCGGGCAATCATGCCGATCCGCAGCTTCCCGGCGTTGGCTGGGAATGCCGGAGGTGTCTCGGCGAAAGCTGAAGGCGGCAGCCCGTTGCCAATTACCACGATGCGGGGTTTCGGAACTCCGTCGGCGATCAGCCGGTCCGCAGCAGCTTGCGAATTACATACCACTGCATCGCACCAGCGGAACATCGCGGTCTGCGCCTGTCGTTGCGCGCGGGTGAGGAGGTCGCCAAGCTGCCGCTGACTTCCTATCACTACGGGGATTCGGGCGACGCGGGCGGCTGGGATCAATATCAGGTTGGTATAAAAATCGAAGGAGTGGGCAATAACGACGTTAAGTTTCCGCAGCTCTTGCCCTAGCCGGTAGCGGGTCTTCACTGATTGCCAGCCGTATAGACTGCCGCCCAACCCAAAGCTGGCCACATTTCCGAGCCCTTCGAGGAACGAACCCCGCTGCCTTACACATCCCAGGTGCAACTGGAATGACGCAGGATCGAGGGACTGCGCAAGCGCGGCAAACTGGCGCTCACTTCCTCCAGTCTCAAAACTATTGGTCATCAGAAATACTGCGGGGACTGGGCTGAGGGGTGCGCCCGGCGGAATGGATAAGCGGTTTCGCAACAATTCCTCTGCCCGCCCGCCCGCTTCCAGCGGCGGAGAAATCATCACTTCGCCCGATATTCAGGCGTCAATTTCGCTTCTTGCCGCGGAGGAAACGTCCGCAGGCATCCAGGCGGCTTTTGAAACATAGAAATTTTCCCGTTTCTCCGACGGAAGCCGTGTTTTTACATCGGGAAAATAAACCGGAGATTTGGTGGACCTGGTCGGGATCGAACCGACGACCTCTTCCATGCCATGGAAGCGCGCTCCCAGCTGCGCCACAGGCCCAAGTTGTATGAAGATCGAACGCAGCCGGCACGTCCGCAATCGCTTCAATTCTCCCCTACCTTCGAAGCCTAGTCAAACTATCTGCCCTCGGCTTGGAAAGCGGAGCGGCCTCTACAGGGTTGCGAAAGTTAGCAGAATGAGTATTCTGCTAGCGAGGCAATTCGAACCCACCATGAACCGCAATATGCTTCGCAATCTTGCCGGTGCAACTTTGCTGACAGTTCTTAATTTTCTGGCTCCCTGCGCGCAGGCGAGGGCGGCCCAGGCGGCAGCTCCCCCCACCAGTCAGGCGGGATCCGCCGCGCCGGTGTCTTATTCCTCCGCCAGCCAGTTGAATTCACTGCTGGCCGATCTGGAACAATCCTCGCAGCGCGCCCAAGGTGACCTATCAAAGCTTCGGGTAGCAAAATGGAAGACCGATTCCAATACAAAACATCAGACAGAATCGAATATGGAGTCGATTCAGCGGAATTTGCAGTCTGCGTTGCCGGCAATGGTCCGAGAGTTGCGCGATTCTCCC
>JAFAWN010000333.1 GCA_019241735.1 Terriglobales bacterium | reverse complement strand
CGTGCACCGCGTTCAGTGTGCCCGGTGCGGACATAGCTTCCATCTTTCAGCAGACGCCGGGCCTTTACCTGGTCTGCGAGGTAGGAATCGAGTATTTCATGGCGCGCACGGTCCCGCAGCAAAGAATCCTTGAGTGGAAACATCACTTCCACGCGCTCGTAAAGGTTGCGGGGCATCCAGTCGGCGCTGGCGAGATAAACTTCCTCGTCGCCACCGTTCTCAAAATAGTATATGCGGCTGTGTTCCAGAAAACGGCCTACGATGCTGCGGACCCTGATGCGGTCGCTGACCCCGCGTACTCCCGGCCGCAAGGCGCACATGCCGCGGACGATGAGATCAATTTCGACGCCCGCCTGCGAGGCGCGATACAACGCCATAATAATATTTTTATCGAGCAGCGCATTCATCTTGGCAATGATGCGCGCTGGCCGCCCATGCCGCGCATGTTCAGTTTCGCGGCCAATCAGCGCCAGGCAATGCTCCGCGAGATCGAGAGGCGCCACGAGCAGAGGCTCATAGTTTGGATGTTCAGCGTAAGCGGTGAGAAAACTGAAAACGTCATGCACGGCGCCGGTGATGGCGGGATCAGAGGTAAGCAGGCTTAGATCGGTGTAGATGCGGGCAGTCGCCGTATTGTAGTTGCCGGTGCCGAGGTGAGCGTAGCGTCGAATCGCGCCGTCAGGATCTTGACGAGCCAGCAGCGACAGTTTGCAGTGGGTCTTTAATCCCACCAAACCGTGGAACACCTGGACACCGGCGTCTTCGAGATCGCGCGCCCAGCGGATATTGGAAGCCTCGTCGAAACGGGCCTTGAGCTCAACCACCGCTGTAACTTCTTTGCGCTCCGCCGCCGAAATCAGCGCCGGCACAATCAGCGAATGTTCATTGGTGCGGTAAAGTGTTTGCTTTATGGACAAAACACGCGGGTCCGCCGCCGCCGCTTCGATGAAGGAGACTACAGCATCGTAGGAGTTAAAAGGATGGTGCAGCAGGATATCGTGACGCCGGAGTTCTTCAAATAGATCCTGCGATTTCGCCGTAAGGCGAACTTCGCGTGGGGTGAAGGGCTTAAACTTTAGCTCGGGATGGTCCGTCTGTTCGTAAATATTAAATAGCCGCGATAAATTCACCGGTCCGTGGACGGGAAAAACCTGCCAGGGATCGAGCTCGAAATTTGTTCGCAACCGCTCAATGATTTCCGGGTCCGCGTCGGCCTCGATTTCGAGCCGCACAGCATCTCCCTTGCGCCGGTTGTGCAGTTCGCTTCGTACCGAATCGAGGAGGCTTCGAGATTCCTCCTCTGCCAGATACAGATTGCTGTTGCGCGTGACGCGAAAGGCAGCGGAAGAGACGATGTCGTAACCGTGGTACATCCGCGAGGCGTGAAAAGCCACCAGATCAGCGAGGAAAATAAAATCGATGGTCCCTTCGGAAGGAAGCCGCACCAGGCGGGGTAAAGCCCGTGGGACAGTAACGACTCCCGTATAAGTCAGCGCCGAGCGGCGACGACGGCGCAATAAAAATGCAACGCATAGTGCTTTGTTGATAACGCGCGGAAATGGGTGCGCAGGATCTATGGTTACTGGGGTCAACAGCAGATCGAGCTCGCGCTCGCAATAATCTTGTACGAAGGCTTGCGCCGGCGCGTCAAGCTCGTGCAATTCAAGCACGCGAATACCATTCTCAGCGAGCAGCGGCCGCAAGCTGTCGTTCCAGCATTGGTACTGCTCGTCGACGAATTCGTGCACCTCCCGCGAAATCTGATCGCGTTCCTCGGGTAGGCTCAGGCCATCGGGCCCAGCTTCGGTGTGCCCATCTTCGATACGCTGCACCAGCGCGGATAAACGCACCTCGAAAAACTCATCCAGATTGCTGGCAGAAATGGAAAGGAACTTGAGTCTTTCAAGTGCGGGATTATTTTCGTCTTCGGCTTCCTCGAGTACGCGCCGGTTGAATTGCAGCCATGAGACCTCACGGTTGATGTAATAGGCGGGGTTATCGAGCGAAAGTCGCGCCATAATGGAAATTAACCGTAAGGAAACTTGCGATTAGAAGTAGTCGTGCAGCACGCCGGATGTCGAGGCGCGATCCGATTATAAAACACGCGCAGGATTTTTCAGGCGCGGTGGCACGGACTCGGTCGAAAGAGCGGAGATCACTGTCGCGACGGCTGGCTCAGTGCACTTGCTTGATCGCTGCTCTGACCTTCTCTGCCACCGATTTGGGTAGGGGAGCGTAAGTTAATCCAGCCGTCATTGTTTCTCCCTGATCAAGCATCCAAGTCAAGAAGTCAGCCAGGATTCTTCCCTTGGCCGCATCTTTGGACTGCACCGGAACCAGAAGCCAGGTAAAGCTGGAAATAGGATAGGCGTCTTTGCCCGGCGCATTAGTGATCGATACGCGGAAATCCGCGGGCATGCTTTTGGCGGACGCCGCCGCCTCGGTGACACTGTCGAGTGACGCCTTCACGAAATTGCCCGAAGCATTCTTCACGATGCCGTAGGGGATTTTATTTTGCACCGCATAAATCAGCTCGATGTAACCGATGCCGCCGGACATTTGCCGAATCATTCCGGCCACACCTTCATTACCTTTTCCGCCCAGGCCGACCGGCCACTTTACGGATGTCCCCTTGCCTGGTCCGCTTTGCCATTCAGTGCTGACCTTGGAAAGATAATCGGTAAAAATGAATGTGGTGCCGCTGCCGTCGGAGCGGTGCAACACGACGATGGGCTGGCTGGGAAACTTTACTCCTGGGTTTGCGCCGGTAATTGCGGGGTCACTCCAGTTAGTAATCTTCCCCAAAAAGATGCCTGCTAATGCTTCGGGCGTGAACTTTACTTCGCCAGTCACCCCGGGAATGTTATAGGCAGGAACAACCGCCCCCATAACCGTTGGAACATGCAGAATTTTAACTTTGGATTGAGAAAGTTGCTCATCCGTCATAGGCCCATCGCTTGCGCCGAAATCAACAGTCCCCGCCAATACCTGGCGAATTCCGCCCCCGCTCCCTATGGACTGATAATTGATTTGAACCTCAGGATGAGCTTTATGGTATTCGCTGAACCATTTTGAATACATGGGGTAAGGGAAGGTGGCGCCCGCGCCGTTCAAGGTAGTTTGCCCAACCGCGGGTAGGACAAAGAGCAGGCACAGAATTGCAATGCGACGGATCACTCGACGTTCCTCCGATATTTAGTATCTCGTCGGTTTTACTTCCGCGGTGTTACACCAAGGTTACAACGCGGTAAATTTCCCATGAATCAGGAAACGGTGGCCAGTCAATGCTCGCGTCCGGAGTCCAGCCTCGCGATTTCGGTGGCGAACAAAGGGTTTCCGGGGAATTCATCCCGCAGCGAAGCTAATATCGCGCGGGCACGAGCCTTGTCATTATCCCTGACATAGGCGATTGCCAGCAAGATGCGGGCGTATGGAGCGAGATAGTGACCGTGTTCCGCAGTTAACTGCAGCTCTTTGATTCCTTCCTGCTTATCGCCGGAGACGCCGCCCAAGCGCACCAGCCAGCGAATGGGAGCCGCCATGCTCCCGATGATGTATTTGCTGAAACCGGTGGCGACGTGGGCATCGTAGCAGTCAGGCTGGATCGCCAGAAGTTGGTCCGCCCAACGCGTGGATTCCTTCGTGTACCGGAGCGAGGACAAATTACTCTTTTCAATCAATGCTGCATAGTCGGCCCTCAAGCCGGCTGCGAGTGTAAGCGCAAAGAGCGCATCCGGATCGCGCGAATTCATGAGCATGCGGGCATGCGCACGGCTCTCGGCGAGGGTTAACGCACTGTTGAAGTGATCGCGCAGGGTGGGATCCGGGTTCAGCTTGTGACGTGCCGCGAATGCCTTATCCGTCGCAAAAAACTGCCCTTCGAGCACTCCAAGGCGATGAAATTCCGAAAACAGTAACCCGGCAGCGTCTGCCGCTGGGGCCAGCGGATCTTCTGGATGAAGCTGTTCCAACGATATAAAAACGGCATGCGCACCAGCAAAATCCAGGTTGTAGAGCGAATGAAAACCTTCGTCCATGGAAGCCGGTTTAGTCTCGGCCGACCCTCGCAGGCCGAAAATTCCAACCCAGAGCGAAGCGCTCAGCGCGATGTGTCTAATGCTGTGGCTTCTCAGGCGAATCCTCAGATCAGTTAACGTTCCAAACTTCGAAACCTACTGCCTTGCACCGGCATATTGGCGTATCTCACCATCTTAATGCTTTGTGACGATAAACCCGGTTCGTTTGACATAGTTCTTGAAATCCCTTGCCACCCGGCGAATCCAATTTGACCCTGTTCCGGCCCTTTGTTAGGTTATGAAGTCTCTCCTTAAGCGTCTGGATTCGCGCGGCAGAGCCAAAACGACATAAAGAAACGAGTACAGCGATGGCATTAAAGTTTCGCGGAGTCGATTATCTGGAGTTCGATTCCCTGCTGAGCGATGATGAACGGCTGGTGCGCGACACCGCGCGCAGGTTCATCGAAGACAATCTCATACCCATTATTGAGCAATGTAATCGTGAGGGACGGTTTCCCCGCGAACTGGTCAAACCGATGGCCGATCTCGGCTTCTTCGGCGCGTCCCTACATGGCTACGGTTGCGCCGGAATGTCTAACGTGGAGTACGGACTGGTGACCCAGGAACTGGAGCGCGGCGACTCTGGGGTGCGTTCGTTTGTCAGCGTTCAGTCGGCGCTCGTCATGTACCCGATATTCGCGTTTGGCAGTAAAGAGCAAAAGCAGACATGGCTTCCGGCTATGCAGAAAGGCGAGAAACTGGGCTGTTTTGGATTGACCGAGCCTGATTTCGGGTCCAACCCTGGTGGTATGCGGACCCGCGCACGAAAATCTGGAAAAGAATATGTCTTGAACGGGGAGAAGATGTGGATCACCTCAGGATCCATCGCCGACGTGGCGGTGATCTGGGCGAAGGTCGAAGATGAAGGCAATAAGATCCGCGGTTTCTTGGTGGAATCTGATCGTCCTGGATTTCGCGCTGAGGACATTCACGGGAAGTGGTCGCTGCGCGCATCGGTGACCTCAAGCCTTTCATTACAGGACGTGCATATTCCTGAAGCTAACTTGCTGCCCGGCAGCGGCGGACTGGGATCGCCACTGAAATGCCTCAATCAGGCAAGATACGGGATTGCATGGGGAGCGATCGGCGCAGCCATGGCTTGCTATGACTGCGCGCTGCAATATTCCATTTTTCGAAAGCAGTTCCATGACGCGCCAATTGCCTCCCGGCAACTGGTCCAGGAAAAGCTGGCGTGGATGATTTCCGAAATTACCAAAGCGCAGTTGCTGGTGCTGCAAGTCGGGAGATTAAAGGACAACGAAAAAGTGGGACCGCAACACATCTCGATGGCTAAACGAAATAATGTGTGGATGGCGCTGGAGTGCGCACGCATGGCCCGTGACATTCTCGGGGCCAATGGCGTGGCGGATGAGTACCCGATCATGCGCCATATGATGAATCTCGAGTCAGTGAAAACCTATGAAGGAACGCATGACATTCACACTTTGATCATCGGGCAAAGCATAACTGGGATTGATGCGTTCTAACCATGCCCTGATTTCTAGAGAGCTCCAGCCGTGGGGACAATAGTTAACTCTTCCACGGTCGAATTTGCGGGTATACTAAGCGCGTTTACAACCGCGGTCGCGACCGTTTCCGGCGTCATCATCTTTTTCTTCGGAGCTTGCGGCCAGATCGTCTGCCACATGGGAGTGTTGGTGGCACCCGGCAACAGCGCAATCACCCGGATTCCGCGCGGCCGCAATTCTTCCCTCAGGGTATTGGTAAATCCCAGGCCGCCGTGTTTCGAAGCGGTGTAGGCAGAGGACCCCGGAAAAATTCTTTTCGCCGAAAACGACAGATTATTGACGATGCTGGAACCCGGTTTCATGAGCGGCAAGGCAGCTTTGGTTACCAGGAACATTCCGTTTAGATTTGTTTCAATGACGTCCCGCCACAACTGAAGTGGCATCTTTGCGACGCTTATATTGGGCTGCCCGAGTCCGGCATTGTTGATCAGGATGTCGATGTGACGAAAGCGCGCTCGCGTAGCCGCAAGTAAATCATCGATTGCAACCGGATCGCGCACATCGCAGGCCAGAGCTAACACGGAGATTCCGTCAGCAGTCATTTCTTTTTCGATTCGCCGCAGGCGAGGCTCGCTACGGCTGGAGATAATTAAATGGCATCCCGCTGCGGCCAGGGTGCGCGCGATGGCCAGACCAATCCCTTGGGTGGCGCCCGTAACCAGAGCAACTTTTTTGCGGAGGGTTGAGTCGCTTGCCACGGCTTCTAAATATATAAGAACTAGATTCCGTTACCGCGACTGTGGATAAGGGAAAGGAATTCCGTGCGCGTCTCTTGTTCTTCGCGGAAGCATCCCAGCATCGCGGAAGTAACCGCGGCGGAATGCTGCTTCTCCACCCCGCGCATCATCATGCAGAGATGGCGCGCCTCAATTACCACCCCCACTCCCTGAGGCTCAATCGCGCTTTGGATGGTTTCTGCAATCTGGGTCGTCAGGCGTTCCTGTATCTGCAGGCGTCGCGAAAAAATTTCAATCAATCGGGGAATCTTACTCAGCCCAATCACCCGGCCATTAGGAATATAGGCCACGTGGACCTTTCCGAAGAACGGAAGCATATGGTGCTCGCAGAGGCTGAACATCTCAACATCTTTTACGATCACCATTTCGTCGTACGTCACGGTGAAGAGCGCATTCTTCAGCATCTCTTCAGGATCTTCTTTGTAACCTTTGGTCAGGTATTCGTAAGCCCGATGCACTCGTTCCGGGGTCCGTACCAGGCCTTCGCGCGCCGGGTCTTCGCCCAGGCGAACTAGTACTTCGCGCACCAATTCTTCAAAGGTGGCGCTGGTCACGGTCCGGGTTCCAACAGGATTCATGCTTAGTTCCAATCGAGCGACTGAAGACTCGCGAAAACTCCTCTACCTTCGAACTTCTTTCCCTCCCGCATATTCGAAGGAATTCATCATAGTCTCTTCGAGCCTCACCTTTTCCGGATGGGCATGATGAAATCCACGCTGCAATATCTCGTAAATTACGACGCAGAGGTTTTCGCTGGTCGGGACCGTGGCGGCGAAATCAGGCAGCATATTCAAGTTCTGAATATCCATACGCTGCAAAATCTCGCGCTGAACGAAATCATCCAAGTCGGCCAGATTGCAAACCATCCCGGTGGACTTAACGACTGGTCCGCTCACTGTTACCTCGAGAGCGTAGTTGTGGCCGTGTCCGTAGGGATTGTTGCATTTTCCATACACCGCAACATTCTCGTCCGCAGGCATTTCCGCACTGTGCAACCGGTGCGATGCCGAAAAGTGATACCGACGGGTGAGGTGGGCCTTCACTCGCTGTCCTGGGAATCTTCACCGTAAAAATCCACGAACAAGTCCGCCGTCTCATACACCCGCACCCGGTGCAACTGCGCAGTCTTCAGTTTAGGTTTAAGTCGCTGCCATATAGAAATCGCTAAATTTTCAGTTGTGGGTATCAGTGTGCGAAATTCCGGCACCTCTTTGTTGAGGAAGCGGTGATCGAGAGCATCCAGCACTTCAAAATGCATGGTTTCCTTCAATTGTTTCAGATCCACCACGAATCCGGAGCGAGAATCCACTTCGCCCTTCACCGTAACTTCTAATGTGTAATTGTGACCATGACCGTTGGGATTATTGCATTTGCCAAAAATGCGGTGGTTCTCTTCCGGGGTGAAATTCGGGTTGTGATAGTAATGCGAAGCGGAAAACTCCGCCTTTCGCGTGAGATAAATCATCCCGCCCTCGTCGTCCGGAAACCCGGTTCAAGCCTGGCAATGCCCGGGACTCTCGTAGCGTAGGTTCTTCCCTTCCAGCTTACCCTCCCCAGACGATGAAAAATAAATGAGCGCAAGACCAGATACGAAAATATAGGAAGTCCAATTGAAGAAAGGGCAACGATATGCGACGGGAAATGTGATTTGCGGATTCTTCGAATTGATAATCCTAGTGCGGTTGCCATGACCGCAACCGCCGCGATTGCGACCGGGGTTTGTCCCTTTATCGCTGCAATTACCGCCGTTACCGCTCCGCCGGCCATAAGAAAAAACTCTGCGGCGCGCAATAGCGAGATTGCAATCGGGTTGGGAAACAGTAAGACAAGATTCTTGGTCCAGCCTTCCCGAAGCTCGGAGAAATTTTTGTACATATAGGTCGAAACTGCGTCGCCGCCGTATCGGAACACTATCTTTCGTCCTGATTGCTTCACGGCTTTGGCCATCGCCACGTCCTCGAGAAGTGAGGATCCCATGGCTGCGTATCCTCCTACTGCGTCGTAAGCTTCACGCGAAATTAGCAGGTATTGCCCGTTGGCCGCCGCGACAGTAGAGGCTGGATCCGTGACAGCGTGCGGCGGATAAGCCGTCGCCAATTCGGCGAATATTACCGCCATAACCGCGTTATTGAGAAACCCAGATGCGTATTGTTTAGGGGAATAAGACAACATCGCAGCCCCGTGTCGATTAGCTTCGCTCAGCGCGCGCTTCAGCGATTGTGGACGATGAACCGTGTCAGCGTCAGTGAACAGCAGCCATTTGCCTTGCGTATGCGCGGCTCCGACTGCCATGGCATGGGTTTTTCCGGTCCACCTCTCAAGCAATTGCCCGGGATCAACCACAGTGACTCCCGGAAAAGAGAGCGCGATTTCTTCGGTGCGATCCGTGGAACCGTCGTTTACTACGAGAATTTCAAATTTAACACCCTCTTGAGTAATCAATGATTCCAGGCAGGCGCGAAGTCTGCTCTCTTCGTCGCGCGCAGGAATAATTATCGAGACAGCAACACTCGTCGACCCTGAAATCTCCAGCGTCATGTGTTTAGGTATTATAACTTTGTGCGATACAGCGCCGTGATCTGCTGCTTCACGCTACTGCTGGCGGGATGCCACAGCGGCTCCCGTCCCCCGCGGATCGGAACCCTCGCGCCAGATTTTTCCATTGCGGATGGCGACCGTAACGTGAGCCTTAGAGATTTTCGCGGCAAGGTTGTCGTCCTGAACTTCTGGGCCACCTGGTGCCCTCCCTGTATTGAAGAGATGCCATCGCTGGTTGAGATGCAGCAAAGGATGAAGAACCGCGACGTAACTGTATTCGCGGTCAGCGTGGATGCGGATGAAACCGCCTATCGAAGATTTCTCAAAGTAAACAATGTCAACCTTTTTACGCTGCGGGATTCGAGCCAGAAAAGTAACAGCCTGTACGGCACTTTCAAGTTTCCCGAAACCTACATCATCGACCGCAATGGCATCGTACGCCGCAAATTCATCGGCGCAGTCAATTGGAACCAACCAGAAATTATTGACTTCCTAAGCAAGCTGTAAGCTACTGACCGCTGCTCCTCGCCATCGCCCCTCTTCTACAATGCAGTAGTGAAGACGTGGGACGCAATTGTCATCGGCGGCGGAATCATCGGGCTGTCGGCAGCCCTCGCTCTGCGGAAGTGCGGCGTGGATGTACTGGTGATCGAGCGGGGCCAGCCGGGCTGCGAGGCGTCAGGCGCAGCGGCAGGAATGCTGGCCGATTGCGCCATCGATCTACCCTCTGTGTTGCGGCCACTTGCCACTGCCAGTGCTCAGATGTATCCGGAATTTGTAGCGGAGTTGGAGAGCGAATCCGGAATCAAAGCTGACCTGCGAGATCAGGGGACGCTGGCGCTTCTCGAACATGATGTGCCGCTGCCAGGCGGCTGCAAACTAGTTTCTCCCCAGGCTCTCACTAAATTCGAGCCCGCGCTACATTCAAGCAAGCCTGCGCTCTTTTTAAAGGAACGCAGCGTCGATCCGCACAAGCTTGTGGTGGCAGCTGCAAAGACGGCAAAGCATCGGGGAATAGAGATTCTTTCCCAGACATCGGTCAGTTCCCTATTCGTATTCCGTGGGACCGTGGACGGGGTAAGTACTGCCGGGACAGACTATAAAAGCCGGATCGTAGTGAACTGCGCGGGGGCGTGGTCAGGCGAAATCGCTCCGCATGGCCTGCCAGTCCGGCCGGTAAAAGGACAAATGTTGTCAGTCGCCAGCGGCTTCCATCTGAAGCACGTAATCCGCTCCAGTGATGTTTATCTGGTTCCGCGCAGCGATGGCCGGATTCTAATTGGCGCCACGGTTGAAAAAGCAGGATTCGATAAGCGCACGCATACGGGCACAATTGAAAGTCTCCGCCAGGCTGCCATCGATCTTGTTCCTCAATTACAGCACGCGGCCGTAATCGAGGCGTGGGCGGGGCTGCGCCCCGGAGCCCCAGATGGCTTGCCGATATTAGCCGCGACGGACATTCCAGGATACTTTGTCGCGACTGCACACTTACGCAATGGTATTCTGCTTGCCCCCATCACCGGACAATTAATGGCGCAGCTGATAACCGGCGCGAAACTGGATTACGACATCTCCCACTTTTCACCCGGACGCTTCACCAGTTAACTCTCGTCAGCGGACAGCGAAGCCCCTTCCGATATACTTAACCTTCGTTTCAGGAGAACAAATCATGGCCTCCGCCGCGGTCAGCTACGCCCGCCAGAATCAGAAAAGATTCCTGGGAGAGTTAAAAGACCTGTTGCGTATTCCCAGCATCAGCACGCTCCCCGAGCACGACAATGACGTGCGCAAGGCGGCCGAATTCGTGGTGAGCGACCTGCGCCGGATTGGAATGCAAAATGTCCAGCTCATCTCTACCAAGCGGCATCCCTTGATTTACGCGGACTGGCTCAAGGCTCCGGGGCGCCCCACTGCGCTTTGCTACGCCCACTACGACGTGCAGCCTCCAGATCCGCTGGACGAATGGATCACTCCGCCATTCGAGCCAGCCGAGAGAAATGACAATCTTTACGCGCGTGGCGCGGTCGATGATAAGGGCCAGCTCTGGATGCAGATAAAAGCCATCGAAGCTCTGATGAAATCCCATGACGGCAAGCTTCCGATCAACGTCAGGTTCATTATCGAGGGCGAAGAAGAAGTCGGAGGGGAGTCGATTGCCGACTTTCTAAGAAAGAATAAATCAAAACTTGCCGCCGACTTCGCTCTAGTCTGCGATACCGAATTGTTCGCGCCTGACCTCCCTACGCTGTGCGTGGGGCTGCGCGGCCTGGTCTACACCGAGATCACAGCAGTTGGCGCGAAAATCGACTTGCATTCCGGCATGTATGGCGGCGCCGCGCCGAATCCTTTTTTTGCCCTGATCGAGATCATCAGCAAGCTGAAGGACGCCAAGGGGCGAATTCTGATTCCAGGATTCTATAAAGATGTGAAAGCTCCGACAAAAGCCGAACTGCAAGCCTGGAAGCGATTGCCTTTCGAGGAAGAACACTACCGGAAGACCGAGGTCGGATCGACGGCATTGACCGGAGAGCCTGGATTCTCTGTACTGTACCGCACCTGGGCCCGCCCCACCCTGGAAGTGCACGGTATGCCCGGTGGTTTCACCGCGGCGGGGGCGAAGACTGTTATCCCAGCAAAGGCGTGCGCCAAAGTTTCAATGCGATTAGTACCAAACCAAGATCCCGACGATATCTTCAAAAAATATAAGAACTACGTAAAGAAACTCACTCCCGCCGGGATCCAGACAAGTATTAAATTGTGGAGCAGTGGACCTGCATGTGTGGTTGGGACCGATAATCGCTACATCAAGGCGGCCACCGAAGCCATGCGCGAAGTGTTCAAGAAGGATACAGTTTTCATTCGCTCCGGCGGTTCGATTCCCGTCGTTGCCGATTTCCAGAATGTGCTAAAAACCCCCTCCGTGATGATGGGATTCGGGCTGCCGGACGATAACCTGCACGCACCGAACGAGAAATTTCACATCCCGAATTTTTACCGTGGGATCGAATCAATCTGCCTGTTCTTCGAGAAGTTGGCGGCCGCTTGATTGCCTTGGTGACGCGGCGCCAAGCCCACGCTGTAAGGCAATAATAGTTGCGCCACTGGAAGGCTTCCGATAGGCTT
>JAFAWN010000386.1 GCA_019241735.1 Terriglobales bacterium | reverse complement strand
CGACGCACGGTGCAGGGGTTCGGCGTCGAACAAGGAGTTATGACTGCGATAGAGATTACATCGTTCGGCGATCCGCGTGTGTTGAAGCCGGTAGAACGCCGTAAACCGGAACCCGGGCCTGGCGAACTCGTGATCCGCGTGAAGGCGGCCGGCGTTGCTCGGGCGGATGTAATGCAGAGGCAGGGCAAGTACCCACCACCACCCGGAACGCCGGATAGTCCGGGGTTGGACGTGGCGGGAAGCGTGGACTCCATTGGCGAAAACGTGAGCCGGTTCAAACCTGGCGACCGGGTTTGCGCAATCCTGGCGGGTGGCGGCTACGCCGAATTTTGCGCCGTGCCAGAACCTCAGGTGCTGCCAACTCCGGAGGGTTGGAACGAGATTGAAGCTGCTACGCTGCCTGAAAATCTGTTTACGGTTTACGACAATCTGATCACGCGCGCGGGACTGAAAGCAGGCGAGACGGCGCTGATCCACGGCGGAAGCAGTGGCATCGGAAGCATGGCCCTTATGCTGGCGCAGGCCTGGGGCGCCACAAGTATAGCGACGGCCCGGAGTCAGCAGAAATGCGACGCGTGTTTGCAGTTCGGCGCACAACACGCGATCAATTATCGCGAAACTGACTTTGTTGCGGAAGCGAAAGAGCTCACCGGAGGGCGCGGTGTGAATGTGGTGCTGGACCTGGTGGGAGGCCCTTATCTGGCACGCAACATCGAAGCGCTGGCAAGCGAGGGGCGCATTACGATGGTGGCCACACAGGGCGGCCGCACAGCGGAACTGGATATCGGAAAAATGATGATGAAACGGGCGCGGCTGATGGGCTCGACCATGCGCGTGCGCACTCCTGAGCAGAAGGGCGAAGTAGCGGCGCGATTGAAGCGAGAGGTATGGCCGCTGCTGCCGGTGAAGAAGTCAATACGTCCAGTAATCGATTCGACTTTTCCATTAACGGAAGCCTGGCGGGCCCACGAGCGCATCGAGAGCGGTGAACACATCGGAAAGATCGTGCTGGTGGTGTGAAGATGCTGATCGCAATATTCGGGATTTCGGCCAAAGTATGATCAGGTGAAACTCTGCTTCCCAACTAAGGTGAAGCTTGACAGGTGGTTTGCCGGTGCGTATGAGGCTATCTGCGCTCGGACGTGCTCCTGCAACTTTTCTAAATCGGCTCTAACCGCGCCGCATCAGCCATGTTCAGAGGGATAGATTAGATGCCACGTCTAAGTGTGAGCGCGATGCCGACGTTCCTAGCTGCGGCTGGAACACTCGCGCTAGCAGTTGGTGCTTTTACACAACACACATCGGCGCAAGAAGTAAGTAAGACGCCGGGTTCGCCCAGCGCTACGACCACCATTGACGGCCGATATCTGCCAGCGCCGCCTCAGAAGTTCGAGGGCGAAATTGGGCTGAATGCACTGCAGTCGAAGCCTGCCTGGCCGGCGCGAGTGGTACCGCCCAAAGGCGCTCCCAACATCTTGCTGATTCTCACGGACGACGTCGGTTTTGGTGCTCCATCGACCTTCGGGGGCGTCATTCCGACTCCGGCGCTGGACCGCGTCGCGGTCAACGGGCTGCGCTACACGAATTTTCACTCTACCGCCCTATGCTCGCCAACACGTGCGGCGCTGATTACTGGGCGCAACCACCACTCCGTTGGATTCGGCGTGATCTCGGAGATTGCAACGGGCTTTCCGGGATACAACAGCGTGATTGGCAACGACAGTGCGACGGTTGGCCGGATTCTTTTGGAGAATGGCTACCGCACCTCTTGGTTTGGCAAGAACCACAACACGCCGGTGTATCAAACGAGCCAGGCGGGTCCATTCGATCAGTGGCCGACCGGCATGGGATTCGAATACTTTTACGGTTTCATGGGGGGCGACACCGATCAGTGGACGCCGGGCAATTTGTTCCGAAATACCACACATATCCAGCCATTTCAGGGGAATCCGAATTGGAACCTGACCACTGCGATGGCCGACGATGCCATCCAATGGCTCAACGAACTCAACGATGTTAATCCGACGATGCCGTTTCTTCTCTACTACGCGCCGGGGGGCACGCACGCACCGCACCATCCAACTCCGGAGTGGATCCAGAAGATCAGCGATAAGCACTTGTTCGATAAGGGCTGGAATGCCCTGCGCGAGCAGATCTTTGAGAATCAGAAAAAGCTCGGCGTGATTCCGCAGGATGCCAAACTGACGCCCTGGCCCAAAGACCTGATAAAGGAGTGGGACCAGCTCACGCCTGCTGAGAAAAAGCTCTTCATCAAGCAAGCAGACGTGTACGGTGCCTACCTTGCATACACTGACCACGAGATTGGCCGGGTAATCCAAGCGGTCGCGGATATGGGCAAACTGGACGATACACTCATCATCTACATCAGCGGCGACAATGGCGCTTCGGCCGAGGGTTCACCCACTGGTACCCCCAACGAGATGCTTCCCTTCAACGGCATTGAATTATC
>JAFAWN010000198.1 GCA_019241735.1 Terriglobales bacterium | reverse complement strand
GAGTAATTTTTTTAACATATTATTTTGCCGCCTCCCTACGTAGGTTTCGATTTTTTAACTGTCTACCGGGGGAGTCGAATTAACGAGCTCCGGAACTAACACAGGTACCGCTACTACCTAGGGCACTCATGCTGCCAAAGCCCCAATTGATGTCACGATTGGAAACAAAGGGTTTGCCATGCATCCCGAAGATGAATTTTTGGTGGTCTGCAAACCTCTGCACCATTGTGTCCGGTTCTTTTCCATATTGTTAAAAAGCCTCCCTTTTCGGGAAAAACGGACCCTTGCAGCGATTACCAATGTTACTACAGTTAGTGTGTTTCGGCAGAGAATGAGCTGGCATCAATCCAGCGGAATTTCCGTCGCTGCGGTCGTGACCGGACGGCGGCGCGAGGTTCGGTTCGGGGGAAGCCCGGCATCGCGAATCTTATAGAGCAGAGCGCGATAACTGATGCTCAGTGCCTTAGCGGCCTTTTTTCGGTTCCAGTGGTGCGCCTGCAGCACTTTGAGGATTATCTTGCGCTCCAATTCATGAGTCGCCTGTTTGGTCACTTTTTTCAGTGAGATAGGGCCGTCTAAATCGATCTCCGGGGTGAAATATTCCTGGTCACGCGCCACCAGATCGCCTGCGATGGCTTCCTCGCTGCCCAGAATGACGTATCGCTTGATCAGGTTCTCCAGCTCGCGGATGTTTCCCGGCCAATGATATTTCTGTAACGTTGCCCGCAAATCATCCGATAAAGGCTTGGCGCGACAGTTGTATTTCCGGTTATAGCACTCGAGGAAATAGTCAACCAGATCGTTAATGTCTCCGCGACGCTCGCGCAGTGGGGGCATTTGCAGGTTTACCACATTAATCCGGTAGTAAAGGTCTTCGCGGAAGCCGCCACTTTCGATCTCGGCCTGGAGTTTCCGGTTGGTCGCGCATACCACGCGGACCTCGACTTTTTTGTCTTCCTGGGCGCCGATACGGCAAAACTGGCCATCCTGCAATAGTTGCAACAACTTAGACTGCAGGGAGAGATCCAGTTCGGAAATTTCGTCCAGGAACAGGGTACCGCGGTGGGCCATTTCGACCCGGCCAGGCTTGGCTCCGTAGGCGCCGGTAAATGCGCCCTTTTCATAGCCAAACAGCTCGCTCTCGAGCAATGTGCCGGGTATGGCTGGGCAATTGACCTTTACGTAGGGGCCGGTTCTCCAAGGAGAGCAGGCGTGGATCAAGCGGGCAATGATGTCTTTCCCGGTGCCACTTTCACCCTCTATAAGAACGGGAACGTTGGCGCTGGCGACTTTATCCACGCGGCGGCGCAAGGCCTGCATAGCCTCAGATTTACCAAAGACGATCTCCTCGGGAGGAATTTCCCCCAAGGACTGAATCAGGTTACCGACCGAGGTTGAGTTCGTGACTGCCATCGCCATAACGTTGTGCACCCTGAGAGCCAAACTGACCGGCTGTGCAAAATATTACTCAATTGTCACTTAACCCATTACCGCGTATGAAGTTGCTGAGTTTTTCATGGCAAAAAGCGCGCACTGTGTTTGCAGACGGCGGCGGGTCAAATCTCAAGGTGGACAGAGGAAAAACTTTTCACACAGAGGAAGGAACTTTCCTTCGGCGGGAACCTAACGGTACAGAATCCTGGAGGAGGGGTTGGGAGAATTTGATCCCCACGAGGGTGAAGCCTTCGGCGTGGGTCGCACGGACCGTCTTGGCTCGCAAGTTCCGGTACACCTTGGGGAGCGCAACGGTCGTCCCCAGTGGCGCACTCGGAATCTCAAGCAAAACCTGTGCCGGAAGCGGCAAAGGGCGGCGAACAGCGACCAAGGCTCCTCCGGCGGAAACGTTAAGCGCGGTGGCAAACTCCAGGAATTCTTTGCCGTTGTCGTCGCGACTGCGGACAAAAACAGGGATGGCCAAGGGTAAACGCGGCCATTTGCGGCGTTCCGAGCGTGACTTTTGGGGGATCAATGATGCCTCTAGTGTCGATTAACATTCCTGTTGGCCGCACCTGGGTTGCCAAACTCGGGTGCTTTCTCCAGGTTTTGGATCCGCAAGCGGTAGTAGCTGAAAGCCTTTGCCTTTAGTGACTACTTTGGAGCCCTTTTCCGTTGACAGGCAAAAAGTGGTGTCATAGCATTTCACATAGAATCTCGCTCTAAGATGCTCTCCCGAAGCCGGTTCATGTGGTTGTAGGTTTTCCCCTCCCTCTTTGGCAGACCGCGAGCTTATAGACCATGTCAGCAACACCTGAGAAAACGTGTCTCTCGGCGGCGCCTGATCCTGCAGTCGATGGTTCGCCGCAGACGTCGCACATTGACCCAAAGAGCGGTTGTGCCAACCCCGACTGCCGGCAGACGGTGCAGGATTATGTGCAATTACGCGAACAATTTGCGCGAACCACGAATGCGCTAGGCTCGGCGGCCCACGACCTGAAGACCCCGCTCGCCATCCTCAACGGTTACGCCGAACTGCTGCAGAGCGAGAAACTTGGCACGTTAAATGACCGGCAGCGCGAGGTGATCCGGGACATGCGGGCGAGCGGCCAGCGCCTGCAGCACTTCATTGAGGATTTTCTCAGCTTCAGCGTTCTTCAGGCCGGCCAGATGAAGATGAGATGCCAGGTCGGGGACATGAATGCCTGCCTGTCGGAAGTATGCCGGCTATGGTCTCCGCGCTTTCAGGAACGTGGATTGGCGCTGTATTTTCTGGCCAACGACAAACTTACGGAATTTTCTTTCGACGCGCCGAAGGTGGAGCGGGTGGTTTCAAACCTTCTGGAGAATGCCTCGAAGTTCACCTTGTCCGGCGGGACCGTCTGGCTGCACGCGGAGCCCTACATGTGGGAGCGGCGCTCCGCCAACGTGCCGGGGGTGGTCCAGGACCGGCGGCAGCGATCGAATACCCAGCCTAATTCGGTGAAGGTAAGTGTTTCCGACACCGGGCCGGGGATTCCTGCCGAGTATCACATCGAAGTTTTCGACGACTTTTTCCGGCTGCCGCAGGGACCAAATCAGTCGGAAGGCATGGGGCTCGGCCTCGCCATTGCGCGCCGGCTGGTCAATGGCATGGGCGGCAAGATCTGGGTGGAGAGTGAGCAGGGAGCGGGATGCAAGTTTTCTTTCATTGTGCCGGTTCCTGTCATCCGCGGCGATAAGGCAAAAACAAATGAGTGAAGCGAATATTCTTCTGGTTGACGACGAACCCGGGATGCTGCGTTACATCCGCACCCTGCTCGAAGTCGATAATTACAAAGTTGAGACTGCCAGTACTGGCGAAGAAGCCGTGGAGCGGGTGCAGAAGGGATTGCGCCCCGACCTGGTACTGCTTGATCTGCTCATGCCGGGCATCGATGGCTTGCAGACGCTCGAGCAATTGCGCCAGGCGCAGCCCGGCATCAAGATTGTGATGCTCTCTTGCGTCAGTGATACCCGGAAGGTCGTGCAGGCCATCCGTCTGGGCGCGCAGGATTACCTGACCAAGCCTTTCCAGAAGGCCGAGCTGGATGCGGTCATTGACCAGTGCCTGGGCACTAATCAGCAGAACTATCCCGGCGAAGTGGAAGAGCTTGCGGAAGACGTATTTTTTGTCGCCGCAAGTCCGGTGATGCGGAAGCTGCGCTCGCAGTGCGCCCTGGTCGCCAATGTCGATATCCCCGTGCTGCTGCTGGGCGAGAGCGGCACCGGCAAAGAAGTAATGGGACGGCTGATCCACAAATTATCGCCGCGGGCACACCGCACATTCCTCAAAGTCAATTGCGCCGCGGTCCCGGCGGATTTGCTCGAAAGCGAATTATTCGGCTATGAGCCCGGGGCCTTCACCGGCGCCACCCACTCGAAACCGGGGAAGTTTGAAATCTGTAATAAAGGCACGATCCTGCTGGACGAGATTGGCGAGATGCCTCCCACCCTGCAAGCGAAGCTGTTGCACGTTTTGCAGGACCAGCAATTTTCACGGCTGGGCGGCCGCTCAGTGATTAAAGTTGATGTGCGGATTCTCGCCGCCACCAACATCAATATTCCGGAAGCGATTGCAAACAAGATGCTGCGCGAAGATCTCTACTACCGGCTGAATGCTTTCACCTTGCAGATTCCGCCATTGCGGGAGCGCAAGGAAGAGATCCCAATTCTGCTGAAGCATTTCATGTCGCAAATGTCCGAGCAATATGCGCGCTCGCCGCTGCCGCTCTCGCCGGAGCTGCTCCAGGCTTGTCAGGATTACTCGTGGCCGGGCAACTTGCGCGAGCTTAACAACTTTATTAAGCGTTATCTGGTCCTGGGGGACGAGAAGCTGGCGGTCAATGAACTGCATCCCGGAGCCAACGGCGCCGGGGCCCCATTCGACCCCGCGCTGGAACAGGGTGATTCAGCGGCGGGATTAAAATCGCTGGCCCGCACCGCTAAAGATGAAGCTGAAGCTGAGGCCATCGCGCGAGTTTTGCAGGAAACCAATTGGAACCGGAAACAGGCCGCCGCACGGCTGCAGATCAGTTATAAAGCCCTGCTCTATAAAATCCGGCAATACGGCATCGCCGATAAGAAAAGCCACCACAAGCTTTCGGCGGGGGCATAGGCGGGGGGCTCACCGGGCAGCCAAATGCTTCGGTCACTCTCTCACTTCGATACCGCCAGGCGCTTCTTCGCGTCTTCTACCAGCGGATCATCTTTGGAATCCTTCTTCAGCGCCAGAAACGTTTTATAGGAATCCGCTGCACCGCCGCTCTTCATTCCTTCCTGCGCGCGTCCCTGATAGTAATAAACCGGGGGAAAGAAGTGGTAGCTGGGCACATCGTCGAGGAAAATTGCTGTCGCTTCTCCCTTGCGCTTCAAACAGGCGTCGAATTGCGAAGATGCCTCGGGGAATTGCCCAGCCTGGAGATAGGCGAGGCCAAGATCGAAGTGCGTCAGCCACATGTCGGCGATTTTCTGCGCCTCCTGAAGAGTCTCGATGGCAGCCTGCGCATTTCCGTGTCTCAGTTTTGATTCGGCGTCGAGAATCTTGGCATAAGCATGGGCATCATGCGATGCCCGGGCAGCCAAATCCGCAGTGATCGGACGCAGCCTGGAATCCTGTCCGGTCTCTAGGTACACGCGGCCGGCTCGAAAATAGATGCTTTCTTCTTTGCTGGCTTTGCTGGCCGCATCAGCGGAAGCCATCGCGGCCCCGCCTTTCGCCAGAGCCAACTGCAGCAAGCCGAGTGCGGCTGACTTGTCCGCGGCGG
>JAFAWN010000139.1 GCA_019241735.1 Terriglobales bacterium | reverse complement strand
CGTCGCGCCGAGGAGGAAATCCGCGGCAATCTTGAAAAAGCAGTGAGTCTTGGGAAAGTATCAGGCTCGGATGCAGAGGCCGCTTTAGGCCGGCTGGAATATGCAGGATCAGTCGAAGAGGCGGCCCGCGAAGCCGATCTCGTGATTGAAGCAGTCCCCGAAGAGATGGAATCGAAGATTGAGATTTTCACCCTGCTCGACAAAATTTGCCGTCCACCAACCATTCTCGCTTCGAACACTTCGTCGCTCAGCATTACCGAAATTGCCAGCGTCACCTACCGCGCCAGCAAATGCGTCGGTATGCATTTTTTTAATCCTGTGCACAAGATGAAATTGCTGGAGGTGGTCCGCGGCCTGGAAACAGATGCGGAGACGCTCGCTACAGTCGAGGAAGTTGGACGCCGCATGGGCAAGGAAGTGGTGATTATTAAAGAGTCCCCCGGATTCATCACCAGCCGCATCAACGCAATGATTGGAAACGAGGCTTTCCTCATGCTTCAGGAGGGCATTGCCTCCGCCGCCGACATCGACAAAGCGCTTAAGCTGGGGCTAAACCACCCTATGGGGCCGTTCGAATTAGTGGATCTTGTAGGCCTGGACACGCGTTTGCAGATTCTTCAATATCTGCACAAAACTCTGGGGGAAAAATACCGGCCCGCGCCGTTACTGGTGCAGTATGTGAATGCCGGAAGACTGGGCCGCAAGAGCGGCAGGGGTGTCTATGATTATCCCGAGGCTAAGGTGGCAACGACAAAAACTGGCTGAGATCGCGGTGCTCATCTCAGACTCTAGTCTGGCAGGTCAGTTCGCACGGCCCAATCTTCCAGTAGCAGGGCTTGCAATTATTTGTTGATATCGTCCTTCGCATCTAATCGCTTCGCCAGGCCCTCCAGATACGCTTTCTGCGCTTCGGGGGCGCCTGCAACCGCCAATCTCATTTCCCTCGCCGCCGCCGGAAAATCGTGCTGCGCCGAATAAACCCGGGCCAGGCCCGTGTGCACTACCCATTCCGTCGGATTCTTCTTGGCGTTTTCGCGATAGACCGCAAATGCTTCTTCCTGTTTGCCCTGCTGTTGCAGTTGCCGCGCGTAAAAATGCATTTGCAGGACAGTTGCTTTCTGCAAAGCACGCTCACGTACCGCCGCGGCTTCCTGTTTTTTCCCCTGCGCTTCCAGGATCCGCGATTTTGTCATTAAGTTGTCGTAACGCTCTTCATTCTGGATTGACAGATCGGCGTATTTGAGCGCCTGGTCCAGATTGCCTTTGAATTCCAGCAACCACGTAGCGGCGTCATCGTAGCCTTCCCAGGTATATTGCGCATATCCGCGCAGCTGGTTCGGAAGGCTGTGCTCAACTATTTCATTTACGTTTACTGCCACGCGGAAGGGCACCCGGATTTTTTCCCAGCGCAAGTTAATTGTGGCGGAGTCCGCTTTCAAGTCGTCGAACTCATACATCAGCGCTTCGTGGAACTCATCGGCTTGCGGTTTCACGGTAACGCGCAGGGCATCCTCGGCAGGGTTGTAGGTGAAGCTTCCCCAGGAAGTTGAATTCTTCGAAAAAATTATCGTCCATTGATTCTCGCCGGGGATCATATGCAGGCCGTAAGTCCCCTTGGGAAGCTCCTTCCCCTCGATACTCACCGCATTGGTAAACTCAATCACGGTATTTTCGTCAGCTCCGGCCCGCCACACCTGTCCAAAAGGGACTACCGTGCCCCATATCTTTCTTCCATTCACCAGTGGGCGATGGTAGGTGATGGTGATGTCAGTGATTCCGATCCTCTGGCTGACCCGCGCCTGTTGGCTGAGCAGCGGCAAATTGAGCAGGACCGACTGGTTGCCGTTCTGAAATTGAGCTTCGAGGTTTGAGCCAATGAGCAGAAAGGCGGCGGTCATCAACAGCGCCAACAGATGTCTCCTGAACATGTTCTGTGTCCTTGTGCTTTGAAGTCGAGCGAAGGCAGCCATCGCGGGCCGGCGTTTAGACGGCCAATATGCCCTAAGGTTAGCCTCCAGCCGTGAAACTGTGCTCTCTTTTCTCCGCGACGCTGGTCTAAAAGAAATTGGGCTCTGAAAGATTCACGTCATCCAACCTCTGCACTCGCAACCATCGATATATGGAACCAGAGATAATCTCACATCGTATCAATGACAAGGCTTGGGTTTCTGCATCTGCCTGTACCCCTTGGCCGGAAGACTGGCGGGGTTAAACTTATGCGAGTGCTGCTCGACATTATCCGGCAGTCGTTGGCCACGCTGTGGGCGCATAAGCTGCGTTCCTTCCTGACCATGTTCGGCATTGCATGGGGCGTGGGATCCCTCCTGCTTTTGGTAGGCCTCGGCGAAGGCTTTCGCAGCGGTCAGACTCGTCAGCTCGCAACCTTGGGGCAGGACATTATGTTCGTTTTCCCGGGACGTATTCCAGCGGTCGAGGGAAGCCTTCAGTCGGGCCAGACATATCACTTTACCTACAGCGACTATCTGGCCATCCGCAACGAGGCGCATACATTGCGAGCAGTTTCCGCAGTCTTGAATCGCGAGGACATTCGAGCGGTCAGCGATTACGGGTCCACCAACGGTCAGGTTTTTGGAGTGGCGACAGAATACAACCAGATTCGAAATGTGCCGCTCCAGACCGGCCGCTGGTTCAACGGCGAGGACAATAGCGAACGCCGCCGCGTAGCCATTGTGGGATGGGAGCTGCTTAAGAATGTGTTCCCCGGCCGTCCGGCCGTGGGTTCGTCCATCTTGCTTAACGACATACGCTTTGACGTGATCGGCGTTCTCGCGAAGGTCGGGCAGGACGGCAACAACGGCACTAACGCCCGCATCTTTATTCCCATTGACACTATGCGCGGCCTATTCCGTCTGAAGGACCAGAATTCCGAGGATGCAGTTTCGTTCATAAATTACCGGCCCCTGAACAAAGCTGATCACCTGCGCTCCCGGGAAGAGGTGCACAACATTATTGCCCGCCGTCACGGCTTCGATCCCAAGCTGGAAGACGCCTTTGAAGATTGGGACACGGTGGAAAATTCGCAAAAGGTCTCGAAGATTTTCGACGCCATGGATTGGTTCCTCGGAGTTGTAGGGTTGGTTACGCTGGCTCTTGGAGCCATCGGCATCGTGAATATCATGCTGGTTTCGGTGGCAGAGCGGACGCGCGAAATAGGATTGCGCAAAGCGCTGGGCGCAACTCACCGTAATATTCTGACGCAGTTTTTTGTGGAAGGCGCATTCCTGACAGCGCTTAGTGGAGGCATTGGGCTGGCCATAACCACCGCTTTTGTGACCTTGCTGGCAATGCTGCCTCCTATGGAAGGTTTTGATCCTCCGCGTATCGTGCCGATGTCGGCCGCAATCGCGATTACATCACTGGCAATTGCCGGAATCACCGCAGGCCTGTTCCCGGCGCGGCAGGCGGCTTTGCTGCCTCCGGTCGAAGCATTGCGGCAGGAGTAGGCACTGACGAATTCGACTGGCGGATCGGTACCACGAAAGATTTATGATCTCGAACCTCATCAACCAGGCCTATGAAGCGCTGAGCTTCAACCGCCGGCGCAGCGTCCTCACCATGCTGGGAATGGCTTGGGGAATTGCCACGGTGGTGCTGTTGCTGTCGTACGGTGCCGGTTTTGAGCGTGGATTATGGATGGCGTTCCGCTCATTCGGCACAAATCTCGTGTTCGTCTTTCCCGGACGCACGTCCCTCCAGGCCGGCGGCACCAAGGCCGGTGTCGAGGTGCGGCTGAACAGCGATGACTTGGGCTTCATCCGCGACGAAGTTCCTTTCCTTAAGCGCGTATCTCCCGAAGTAATGAAGCAGTGCAGCGTGGCCTATGGCATCCGCGGCTCGAATTATCAGGTCAGCGGCGTTTATTCGAGTTACCCGCGCATGCGCCGCATGGAGTTGGCCGAGGGCGCGTCTTTCAGCGAGGCCGACGATTTTACCCATAGCCGGGTTGCCGTTCTAGGCGCGGATGTGAAGAAGAAATTATTTTCGGGCGAGAACGCGATCGGCGAAGCTATTCGCGTGGACGGCATCTCCTACCAGGTGGTGGGTGTGCTGAAACATGTCATCCAGAACGGCGATGACAACATGAATGCGCACATTTACGTGCCGTTCAGCTCGATGAGTGATCTGAAGGACACCCGCTATCTCACCGCTATCGTCATGGAATACGAAGGCGATAACGCCCGGGTGGTTTCCGCTTTGCGCAATTCGCTGGCGTTCCACCACGGCTTCGATCCCAAGGACAAGCGGGCCGTATTTGTCTTCGATGTGTTTTCCGATTTAATGGACCTTCGCGCCATCACTACCGGGGTGAAGATTTTGCTGGGATTCATAGGATTGCTGACCCTCGGCATCGGCGGTGTGGGATTGATGAATATCATGCTGGTCTCAGTGACCCAGAGGACCCGCGAGATTGGCGTTGAAAAAGCCCTGGGAGCGCGCCGCTGGCACATCCTGTTTCAATTTCTGGCGGAAGCACTGGTCATTACTTTGCTGGGAGGCCTTGCGGGCGTCGCACTGGCATATGTCGTCTCCTGGACGGTCGGTTCGCTTACCCTGTGGAGCGCATTTGAAGAAAATGCCAGCGAAGGGGATATTCACCTGAAGATTGATGCCGCAATTTTGCTGTGGTCAACCGGCATCCTTGGGCTGGTGGGTATTGTTAGTGGAATGCTGCCGGCGGTCAAAGCCGCAGGACTGGATCCAATCGAGTCATTACGGTATGAGTGATGAAGAATCGTGAGGCGAGGCAGGGGCTTACTCGCCTTTCACCACGGAATCGCGTCTGGGTTCGACATCAACAGTGTCACCCTTGTGAAGCCGGGCTTCGCCGCCTTTTTGGATAACGATTAACGGAATCGCAACCGCCGCTGCAACGTAACGAGCCTTTTTTGCTCCGATGGTTCCGTCCACAGAGTCGTCTGCTAGTTTCCCCAGCCCGAGCGAGCCGCCAAACTTCAGCAGGCGCATCTTGTTTCCCGCCCGAAACACGCCTTCGTTTGTAACCGGCACTACGGAATCATCGAATACCAACCTCATCCACCCGCGGCGAAGTAATCGGTGCGCAGGATGGGTAACCACATGTCCGTGATAAACCTTTCCCGTCGAGTCTCTAGCCGTGAACTCAGTCCCAGTGGGCAATTTAGAGCTGAGGTCTTGCTGAAGGGTCAATGTTACCGGCTGAGCCTCGGTGATCGCGCTCAATACGATCACAGATATAAAGAGAAATCCGACCCTGCACATGAATCTGATGCTATCCGGTGAAGCTTTTAAGAAGCAACTCTTCTGCACCCGCTGGTGCGAATAGTCCATAGTTTCGTATTTTGCGAACGGATTGCGGGTACTCTAAGCAGCCACCCTAGCCACTCTGCGCTTGCAAACCCTCCCATTTCAATGTACAACCCTTGGGACTTTTACAGTTCTGTTCGCCTCGTCCCCGCGCCAATGCACAGAAAGGCCCGGAAGAATGAGTATGAGACTTGCTCCTGCTTTGCGAACTCACTTCGCAATCGCTTTGCTCCT
>JAFAWN010000096.1 GCA_019241735.1 Terriglobales bacterium | reverse complement strand
ATGTTTCCCTCGTGCCTCGCAATTATCACAATTGAGGCTGCGGCTATCACACCGAGGACCATTAGGGACATAGACGAGGCGGAAAATGCCCACGAAATCGCGGGGAATACTCCCACCGAGATAACGGAGGCCAGGGACACGTAACGAAAAACTGCCAGGACCACGGCAAAGATCGTTAAGGTTATCAACAGCGCCTTGGGAGCGAGAGGCAGAAACGCACCCAGGGCAGTCGCGACTCCCTTACCACCTCGGAATCCGAGCCATGCGGGGAAAACATGGCCAAGGATCGCAAATAAGGCTGCCAAAGCGCCGAGTTGCGCCTGGCCCGGCCATAATGACCGGGTCAGGGCCACAGCCGCCAATCCTTTTGTCGCATCGAGGAGCAGCGTCAGAATTCCCAAAAACCCGGAGGAACGGGCGACGTTGGTAGCGCCGATGTTGCCGCTGCCAGTGGTGCGTATATCTTTTCCTTGAAATATCCGGATCAGGATGTAACCGAATGGGATCGATCCGACCAGATAACTCAACACCGCAGTGACGAAAATGCGGGCCATTAATATTTACCGCCCAACGGAAATGCTGCGATCTTTGTGTACTCCGAGCCGGCGGGTGTGGAGCGGCTTTCGTACAGAAAGAATTCCCGGGCCGTCATCTTTCCAAACTCGGGCTCCAACTGCGGAAGTTTTTTCTTTAGCATCAGCAACGGATTCGCGGACCTCGAACGACGGCGCGGACCGCTCCGCGCCAGGGTCAAGTGCGGAGTGTACGCCCGCTCTTCCCCAGTGATGCCAATCTTGGATGCAGCTTCACTCACTGCATGGGCCAAGGCCATCAGTCGTGGATGAGGCGTAATTCCAGCCCAGAAAATACTGGGAGGCTTTCCGGCCGGGAAGAAGCCGACTCCACGGAAATCAAGCTCGACCGGGCCTTCCGAAATTTGTGACATCGCGGCGTTGATTTTTTGGAGGTTCTCCGGCTTCTGCTCCCCGATAAATTTCAGGGTGGCGTGCAGGGATTTTGGATCGATCCAACGCACATCCGGCGAAAGTTCTCGCATCTGGTTCATGAATCTCTCAATACGCTCAACCACTACGGCGTCGATATCGAAGGCCACAAACAGCCGCATGACTGGGTGGAAATCCTTACATCAGTTTCCGGCGAAGCATATCCAGGGCCTGCTGGGAGGCAAACCAACGGATGCGTTGGCGATCTCCGGCGAATCTTCGCTCGATAACTTCGGTTCCCTGCTCACTGGCCAGCGCGTGAAAAACGAGGCCCACTGGCTTCTCCGCCGTTCCACCGGTGGGGCCAGCGACACCCGTGATGCCCAGCCCCCAAGTGGATCCGCAGCGTTTTCGGATGCCGTCTGCGAGAGCTACTGCAACCTCGCTGCTGACTGCCCCGTGCTTCTCGAGTAATTTTACCGGGACATCGGCGAAAGCGGTCTTGAGCCCATTTGAGTAGGCGACGACCCCGCCGGCAAAATACCGGGAGTTGCCACTCACGGATGTAATGCGTTCTGCAAGCAAGCCTCCGGTGCAGGATTCGGCAACCGCCACGCTGGCGTTCCGCATCTGCAGGAAGCAGCCCACGATCTGTTCCAGAGAATCGCCATTGTCGGAAAAGACGAAGTCCCCCAGTTCCTCTTCGATCTCAGTAACCACCCGGTCTAGGTTTGCCCCCGCTTCCGCCATCGCGGACGCGCGCGACCTGAGATGGAGCTGAATTTCTCCCGCCCCAGCCAGTATCGTCGTCTGGACTTCGGGGTGACTTTTATATATGGGAGCGATTCGGGCATCGCATTGCGATTCACCGAGACCGGCAATTTTTAACGTGCGAGTGGCGATAAACAGGCTGGGAAGCTTGGCGCGAAGCCGCTCCATACACTGCGGGTCGAAAACTCCCTTCAACTCATTCGGGGGCCCCGGTAGCAAAATAATGATTCGTTCTCGGCCTTCATACTTGCCGGATATCCACTGACCTGGCGCAGTGCCGTTGGCATTTTTCAACACCGCAGCTCCGGTGACTACGTCAGCTTGCTTGGCATTGTTGGGGGACATTTTCCATCCGTGTTCAGCGAAGCGCTGCTCGATAGAGGCTGCCACCTCGGCATCGCGGTGCAACTTTAGACCGAGGGCCCCGGCTACGGCCTCGCGCGTAAGATCATCCTCGGTCGGTCCAAGGCCGCCACTAAAAATAACGATATCAGCGCGCATCAAGGCCAGCCGCGCAGCTGCAATAACTTGATCAGGATTGTCGCCGACAATGGTCTTGAAGATTACCTCGACGCCCAGCTGATTGAGTTTTTCGGTGAGATAAAGCGAGTTCGTATCCTGACGGAAAGGTGTGAGCAGCTCCGAGCCCACGGCAACAATCTCGGCATTCACGAGTGAAGTCTAAACGAAATGGCGGAAAAGCTGAGGGCCGTTCTAAGACGCCAAGTCGGGAAATGAGGGCAAGCCTTGAATACCCCACGAAAGGTGATGCACCCCGCTGGTGGTTGCGAGCACGGCGGATTGCCCGGGAGCGAAAGCGAGGCCGACCAATCCCGATCCAGCGACCGCTAAGGAGGCTTTCCCCTGGCGCGTAATTTTTACGATGCCCCGTTGGCCTGAGAGCGACGCGGCGATATAAAGATTGCCCTCAATATCGAACGCCATTCCTTGCGGACGCCCTAATCCCCGAAAAAATGTTGAGACCTTGCCCTGGGGATCGATCTTATACACGGAGTCAAAACTTGAGGTGGTAGGCCCGGAAACATAAAGGTCCCCCTCCGGGCTAACCGCAAGATGGTAGGCAGAAACGCTGGCTTCCAGGGTGGCGAACACAAATATCTGGCGATCACGCGAAACCTTGAAGATCGTTCCGCTGCGATCACCGACAAAGAGATTCTCGGCGCGATCGAAGGCGATCCCTGTCGCGACGCCCATGCTCTCGGCATAAGTCGACATGGTCCCATTCGGCGCCACCCGGTATACGGCCCCGTCGAAACGTGAAGAAAGATACATTTGGGCGACGCGGTCAAATGCAATTGCCGTCGCATTCATGACGTCGGTCAGAAATGGTTTGACGTTGTAGTTGGTGTCGATTTTATAAACCGACACCGGCACTTTCTGGCCGCGGGAACCGGAGAACGTGACGTAAACATTTCCTTCGGCGTCCACGGCAGGGTTGGTAACCGGATGCAGGTTCTCAGAAATCGGCACTGCTACCCGGAGCTGATGTGGATTGCTGGAGTGCCCGTTCGTCGAAACTACGATAGGGCCGGAAGATGCGCCTTGAGGGACGCGAGCGATCAGGAAGTCATCGGAACTGATAACTATCGAACCCTCCACCTCCCCAAACTGCACCTTCGGGCGCCGCAAATCCTGGGGGCGCAGGGCC
>JAFAWN010000083.1 GCA_019241735.1 Terriglobales bacterium | reverse complement strand
CTGCTGCTGCGCGGTATCGCGAAAGAGGATGTGGAGCGCGGAATGGTGCTGGCCAAGGGAGGGTCGATCACGCCGCACACGAAGTTTAAGGCGGAGGTGTACATCCTGACGAAAGAAGAGGGTGGTCGGCATACGCCGTTCTTCAAGGGCTACCGGCCGCAGTTTTATCTGCGGACGACGGATGTGACTGGGGTGGCGGAGTTGCCGGCGGGGACGGAGATGGTGATGCCGGGGGACAATGTGAGCCTGGTGATAGAGCTGATCACGCCGGTGGCGATGGAAAAGGGATTGCGGTTTGCGATCCGTGAAGGCGGCCACACGGTTGGGGCGGGGACAATCAGCGAGATTGTGCAATAACACTGAGGGGATGCGGGCGAGGGCGCCCGCGCCACACTACTAAAAGCGGCTTGCGACATGCCGCTCGTTCTTTCCTTCCGGAAATGCCGGGAGGGGATAGAGAGAGAAAAAAGTGATTGGCAGAGAGAGAATCCGAATCCGCTTGAAAGCCTACGACTATCGCATTCTGGATCAGTCCACCGGCGAGATTGTCGAAACCGCACGCCGCACCGGCGCGCAAATCGCGGGCCCGATTCCATTGCCCACGATGAAAAATAAATTTTGTGTGCTGCGGTCTCCCCACGTGGACAAGAAATCGCGGGAGCAGTTTGAGATCCGCACACACAAGCGGCTGCTGGATATTCTCGAGCCGACCCAGCAGACGGTGGATGCGCTGATGAAGCTGGATCTGCCCGCCGGCGTGGATGTCGAGATTAAAGCCTTCGGTAAAGAACACAAATAAACAAGCAGACGAACATGGCGAAAATCACCGGAATTCTAGGCAAAAAAGTCGGCATGACGCAGCTCTTCGATGAGAAGGGCGACGTGCGTCCGGCGACCGTGCTACAGGCGGGGCCGTGCGTGGTAACGCAGCACAAGACCGCAACCCGCGATGGATATGTTGCCGCGCAGATTGGATTGGTGGAATTTGTAAAGGAGTCGCGGCTCACCAAACCCATGCGTGGACACCTGGGGAAACATGATCTGCCGCCGGTGAAGTTTGTGCGCGAGGTACCGGTTGAAATCGATGAGGCAGCCTCCGAAGATGGCAATGGCGCGCTGAAGGCAGGCGACCGGGTACTGGTCGATATTTTTGAAGGCGAGCGGTTTGTCGACATTGTCGGCATAAGCAAAGGGCGGGGATTTGCAGGCGTTGTCCGGCGGCATCATTTTGCCGGCGGCCCCAAGTCACACGGGTCGATGTTCCAGATCACGGGCTCGATTGGCTCCTCCGCTTTTCCGTCGCGGGTGTTTAAAGGCATGCGGATGTCGGGACATATGGGTGTCGACCGGGTGACGGTACGCAACCTGCGGATTCTCGGTGTGGACAAGGAAGACAACCTTTTAGTGGTTGAGGGCGCAGTCCCGGGCGCAAATGGCGGCTATCTGGTGATCACAAAAGCAAAGAAACCGCCACGCGAGCGGCGCGGGTTTGCAGGTTCGGCCACGGTCGATCCGCTGAAGGCAGCCAAGCGCGCGGCGAAAAAGGGATAGGTTTTTAATGCCGACAGCGGCATCCAGAAACAATTTATGGCAACAATTGATATTCACGATTTAACCGGAGCCAAGGTTGGCACGCTCGACCTCGCGGACGAAGTTTTTGGCGCGGTCAATGAAGACCTGCTTTGGGAGGCGGTGAAACATTATCGCGCAGGCAATCGCGCCGGCACCCACGCAACCAAAAATAAGAAGCTGGTTTCTGGCGCAGGCAAGAAGTTGTGGAAGCAGAAAGGGACAGGTAGAGCGCGTGTAGGGTCGATTCGCTCGCCGCTTTGGCGGCATGGTGGGACGGTCCATGGTCCCCAGCCGCGTTCCTACGATTATGCGTTTCCACGCAAGAAACTGCTGGGCGCGCTGCGTTCGGCCCTGGCCTCGAAGTTGGCTGACGGAAAATTGATTGTCGTGAACACTTTCGAGTTGAAAGAGCCCAAAAGCAAGATGTTCCGGGAAGCGCTGAATGCTTTGAAAGCAAGCGCTACCACGTTGCTGGTCGAGGTCCCGAACCACGGCAATCTGAATTTGCATTTGAGTTCCCGCAATCTTGCCGGGGTCGAACTGGTAAGCGGCAACGAAGTGCATCCTTATCACCTGCTGCGCTACGAGACGGCGATCTTCTCGCAACCGGCAATTGAAAGGTTGCAGGTCTCGCTAAAAAGTTCGGTGTCCAAACGCCGGCGTCATTCAGGCGAGGACCAGGGTCAGGAAAGCGAAGCATCAGGAAAAGCCGGGCCCAAAAAGACGGTGCGTGCGCCGCGGCGGCGCATCCGTCCTGAAAAAGCGGCGGAGGTGGCGTAATGAAGTCCGCATATCAGATTCTTCAGCGCCCGGTAATTACGGAAAAAGGCCTGGCCATTAAAGAAAATCAGAACACCCTGGTGTTTCGCGTCGCCAAGGCTGCTAGCAAGACCGAGATCAAGCAGGCGGTGCAGAGTATTTTTAAGGTGAAAGTGAATTCGGTACGCACCGCAAATTATCCGGGCAAGGAGCGCCGGCGTGGCAAGTTTGCCGGCTACCGGCCGGATTGGAAAAAGGCGTATGTGCGTTTGAAGGCAGGGGAGAAAATGCCGGAGTACGCGCAGAATTTGTAATCCTGCGCGCCGGCGCCTGAAAAAGTTTTTAGAGCTTTTCGGCAAGCGAACGAGATTTTATGGCAATCAAGACTTATCGACCGACAACCCAGACGCTGCGCTATCGTACGACCATCGTCAATGACGATATTACGTCCACCTCTCCGCATAAGCCGTTGCTGGAAACCAAGCAACGCAGTGGAGGCAGACGTAACAGCGGCGATACCACGATGTGGCATCGTGGCGGCGGTCACAAGCGCAAGCTGCGCATTATCGATTTCAAACGCGACAAGGCGGGCATCCCGGCGACGGTGAGCACGATTGAATATGATCCCAACCGCTCCGCGCGGATTGCGCTGTTGAGTTACGCCGACGGCGAGAAGCGTTACATCCTGCAGCCGGATGGTTTGAAGGTGGGACAGAAAGTACTGAGCGGCCCTGAGGCCGACATTTTAGTTGGCAATGCGCTGCCGCTGAGGAACATTCCTCCGGGCACAACCATTCACAACGTGGAGTTGAAGCCCGGTAAGGGCGCGCAGATGGTCAGGTCGGCGGGTGGCGCGGCGCAGCTGGTAGCCAAAGAAGGAGTTTATGCCCTGGTGAAATTGCCTTCGGGCGAGACCCGCAAGGTGGCCCAGGAGTGTATGGCCACCATTGGACAGGTAGGAAACCTGGACCATGAAAATGTAACCATCGGCAAAGCAGGACGCATGCGCTGGCTGGGACGTCGCCCGGTGAATCGCGGCGTTTCGATGAACCCGGTGGATCATCCGCACGGCGGCGGCGAGGGCAAGACTTCCGGTGGCCGGCATCCGGTGACCCCGTGGGGGCAGCCGACCCGGGGATACAAGACCAGGAACAACAAGCGGACGGACGCTTTCATCGTAAATCGAAGAGGAAAGAAGTGACGTTTGAAAGGTAAAAGCTGACCTTATGGCACGTTCAACCAAGAAGGGCCCGTTCGTCGATGCCTATCTTCAAAGCCGGGTGGAAGGCATGAACGCGCGCAACGAGAAAAAAGTGCTGCGGACATGGTCGCGGCGCTCGACCATCATTCCGGAGATGGTGGGGCACACCATTGCAGTGCATAACGGCAAGAAATTTATTCCGGTGTACGTCACCGAAAATATGGTGGGGCACAAGCTGGGTGAGTTCAGCTTCACGCGGCAGTTCAAGGGGCACTCGATGCGAGCGCCCACCGAAACTGCGGCGCGGCCGGCGGGAATTCCCGGCGGTCCGGGGGCGGCGTCTCCCGCGGCGGGAGCGGCCCCGGCAGCGCCACCGAAGGCGTAAAAGAAGGAAGATATGGAATTTCGAGCTCAAGCCCGTTACATGCGCGTGTCTCCGCAAAAGGCCCGCCTCGTCCTGGATTTAATTAAGGGGCGCCGGGTTGAAGATGCTTTGAACACGCTGGTGTTCACCAAAAAACGAGTGGCGGCAACGGTAGAGAAGCTGCTGCGATCAGCGGTTGAGAATGCCAATTATTTGAGTTCAGAAAAAGGCATTGATGTGGACGTGGACAGTCTTTACGTGAAGCGCGCGGTGGCCAACGATGGACCGCGACTGAAGCGAATTCGTCCGGCGCCGATGGGACGCGCGTTTCGGTATGTGCGGCGCATCTCTCACATCGAGATCGAACTGGCCGAGCGCGGCAAGAAGGGTGAAAGTCTGGCTACGGTGGTCGGGGAGCCGCGTGGCGCTGCAACGCCTCGTCCTACGGGGAAAGCCAGAACCAAGGCCAGGCTGAGAAGGCCCGCAGCCGGAAAAAAAGATAACAAGCCCAAGAAGAAGTTTGCCGGCACGCGGTGATTGGGCAGGGAACGTCGGAGTAGACATTTTTTTAGGAGTGATATGGGACAAAAAGTCCATCCTTACGGGTTTCGCCTTGGCTACACCAAGCCGTGGAAGTCGCGCTGGTTTGTGGAGCGCGGATACGACAAGCTGCTGCTGGAAGACGTCAAGCTTAAGGCCGAGCTCAAAGACAAGCTGAAATCGGCGGGTGTGAGCTCGATTGAAATTGAGCGTCCCGGCAACAAGCTGCGCGTGATCATTAAGACAGCGCGTCCCGGCATCATCATTGGCCGTAAAGGCGCCGAGATCGACAAGCTGAAGGTGGACGTGCAGAAGCGGACCGGCCGCGAAGTTTATATGGACATCCAGGAAGTCCACAAGCCGGAGCTGGACGCGCAACTGGTATCAGAATCGATTGCGCTGCAACTCGAAAAACGTGTCGGCTTCCGCCGCGCGATGCGCAAGTCGGTGGATTCGGCCCTGCGCTTCGGCTGCAAGGGCATCAAAGTTCGCGTCAGTGGGCGCCTTAACGGGAATGAGATTGCTCGTTCCGAATGGTATCTCCAGGGACGTTTGCCGCTGCACACCCTGCGCGCTGACATCGAATATGGTTTCACTGAAGCGCGCACCACGTACGGGGTTATCGGGGTGAAAGTCTGGATCTACAAGGGCGAGATTCTACCCGCCAAAAAACGCGAGGTTTTACAAGTGGGAGCGTTTTAAGCGGGGACATAACAGTTTGCTCGTACCAGTTGAGACATTTTTATGTTGATGCCGAAAAAAGTGAAGTATCGCAAGCAGCAGCGCGGACGCATGACCGGGAAGGCCTGGCGCGGAAGCGAACTCGCGTTTGGCGACTACGGGTTGAAAGTGCTGGAGCCGGGTTGGATCACCGATCGCCAGATTGAAGCCAGCCGCGTCGCCATGACCCGGTTTGTAAAGCGCGGCGGCAAGATTTGGATTCGCCTGTTTCCGGACAAACCAGTGACAAAAAAGCCGGCTGAAACTCGTATGGGAAAAGGCAAGGGCGCACCCGATCACTGGGTCGCAGTCGTACGTCCGGGGAAGATTTTATTTGAGATGGAAGGGGTCACGGTGCAAGATGCCACCGAGGCAATGCGACTGGCTTCGCACAAGCTGCCGCTGCGAACCTCATTTGTTAAACGCGAATCGGCAGCGCATTAGGAATCGAAGCTCGTAGAGAAAGCGATTATGAAAGCTGACAAAGTGCGCAACTTGACTGACGATGAGCTGAGCCATCAGGAGCGTGATCTCAGCGACCAGCTATTTAAGCTGAAGTTTCAACTTAATATGGGGCAGACTGAGAGCTTGAAGAAGATGCGCGGCTTGCGTAAGGACATAGCCCGGGTGAAGACCATCAGCCGCGAGCGGAAGGCGAATTCAGCCGGCAAAACGGAGAGCAAGTAATGGCGGAAACGAGTACCAGGACAGCAACGCAGCCGGCGGCCGCAGGACGTCGAAAAGAGGTTGTAGGCGAAGTCGTTTCCAATCGTATGCAGAAGACCATCGTGGTTGAAGTGGTGCGAAAAAAGGCCCACGCGTTCTACGGGCGGGTGGTCTCCAAAGGCAAGAAGTTCTATGCCCACGATGAGAAGAACGAAGCTCACGTCGGCGATGTGGTACGTCTCGAGGAAACCCGCCCGCTATCCAAGTTGAAACGGTGGCGGCTGAAGGAAATAGTTCGGCGCACCGCGCTGGCCGGTGAAGTGGCGATTCCCGAGGTATAGCCCGAAGCATAGAAAGAGCTGTTCGCCGAGAGGCCCACAATTATGGCTGTGATGATGAGAACGATGCTCGAGGTCGCCGACAACTCCGGCGCCCGCAAGTTGCAGATGATTCTGCCGCTGGGCGGGTCGACGGGATTGCGCGCCGGACTGGGCGATGTGATTACGGCCAGCGTAAAAGAGGCTGCCCCCGACGGGCAGGCAAAAAAGGGCACGGTGGTGAAAGCAGTCATTGTTCGCACCCGCAAGGAGTACCGGCGGCGTGACGGCACCTACATCCGGTTCGACCAGAACGCCGCAGTCCTGATTAACGAAGCCGGCGAACCGGTGGGGACCCGCGTATTTGGACCAGTGGCCCGCGAGTTACGCGACAAGAAATTTTTGAAAATTGTTTCTTTGGCACCGGAAGTTATTTAGCGCTCCGAATTACGGACATCGAAATGAGAACAGTAAATAAGCAGCATCAGCGAGTTGATATCCGGCGGAACGACACCGTAAAAGTCATTACTGGCCGGGACAAGGGCAAAGAAGGGCGCGTATTGCGCGTGTTTCCGGTGGAAGGCAAGGTTTTGGTCGAGCACGTGATGCTGGTAAAAAAGCATGTCCGGCCGAATCCGCAGCGCAATATCAAAGGCGGAATCGCGGAGCAGGAAAGCCGCATTTCACTTTCCAATGTGCAGTTGATGTGTGCCACTTGCGGGCCGGTGCGAGTTGGCCGCGAAGTTCGTGGGGAGCGCAAGGTGCGCGTTTGCAAGAAGTGCGGGACCACGCTCGAGAAGTAAGGTTGAATTCGAATTATGGCGACCGAAAAAGACAAAAGCGACAAGCCGGACAAGAAAGACAAGGCCGGAAAGGCCGACAAGAAGGATAAGCGCGCGGGGCAGCCGGAAGAAGCGCGGGCCGCAGCCGTTGCGCGTCACAGCGCTAAGGAGACACCGCGGCTTAAGGAACGTTTTCACAAGGATGTAGCCCCGGTTTTGATGAAGGAATTCGATCTTCAGAATCCGATGGCCGTGCCACATTTGCACAAGATTGTGGTGAATATGGGAGTTGGCGAGGCCACGCAAAATGTCAAAGTTCTGGATCCGGCGGCGAATGAACTGGGGCAGATCACGGGGCAAAAACCGGTAGTGACGCGAGCCAAGAAATCGATTGCGGCTTTTAAGGTGAGAGAAGGCCAGGCCATTGGGGCAATGGTCACTTTGCGTGGTGACCGCATGTATGAATTTTTCGACCGCCTGGTGAATGTCGCCCTTCCCCGGGTACGCGATTTTCGCGGGGTATCCACCAAATCCTTCGATGGCCGCGGAAACTACACTTTAGGACTTCGTGACCAGCTTATTTTCCCCGAAATCGATTACGCGAAAGTCGATAAGCAAAAGGGAATGAATGTCACCATCGTGACCACAGCGCGGAATGACAATGAGGCGCGGGCCTTGTTGCGGCACCTGGGAATGCCGTTCCGGGCAACATAACCCGTCAATAATAAAAATTCGACCGCAGCCAGGAGTGGAACGCAATTGACTACCGCAAAAAGAAAAAAAGACGCAAAGATCGAGAAGAAATTTGAAGACGCGCGCGCCAAGCAGCAACCGGTGCCCAAGTTTTCAACGCGCAGGCACAACCGTTGCCAGATTTGCGGACGTCCCCGTGCTTTCTTACGCAAGTTCGGGCTTTGCCGCTTGTGTTTCCGGGGGCTGGCCTTGCGCGGAGAAATCCCTGGAGTTTCAAAGTCGTCATGGTAGCAGACGTCGTCGCAGGTTCTTCGGCGAGGTTGAACTTAGCCGGAGCGAACGGGTGACGGAAGGAGAAGGAAAAAGATGAGGTTGACCGATCCGGTCGCGGACATGCTGGCGCGAATTCGCAACGCGATAAGCGCGCGGCACCAAAAAGTAGATATTCCCGCTTCCAAGCTGAAGCTGGAGATTGCCCGCATCCTTAAGGAAGAAGGATACATCTCCAATTTCAAGGCAACGGAAGAGGAGGGGCATAAGATCCTGAGGGTCTATTTGAAATACAGCAACAGCAACGAAGCCGCAATTTCTAATGTCACGCGCGTTTCGCGGCCCGGTTGCCGGGTCTATGTGCGCCGCACCGAGATCCCGCGCGTACTTGGTGGTATGGGGATCAACATCCTGACCACGCCTCGCGGGGTCATGACCGGACGCCAGGCGCGCAAGCAAGGCGTGGGCGGGGAACTACTGTGCGAGGTTTGGTAGCTTCGACGTTGTACGCGGCATAGCGTCTGCGAAGAATTAAAAGTTGAGAGTTGATTTATGTCGAGAATTGGAAAAAAGCCGATCCCGGTCCCGAAAGGCGTTACGGTCAGCATTGACGGCAACACTGTCGCATTGCGTGGTCCTAAAGGGGCGTTGGACACACAGCTGCCGCCCGGCATACGTATGGAGCAAAGCGATGGAAATCTCCTGGCAGTGCGGGACAACGATTCGCAGGCTGCATTGCACGGATTGGCACGCGCCCTCGTCAATAACGCCATGGAAGGCGTGACCAAGGGGTGGACTAGAGAGCTGGAAATCGTCGGTATAGGTTATCGTGCCGAATTAAAGGGCAAGAACACGGTTGTTTTCAGCCTGGGATATTCGCACCTGATTGAATATCCATTACCCAACGGCATTGAGGCCACAATCGATCCCAAGCAGACCAAGCTCAGCATTACCGGCATCGATCGTCAAAAAGTGGGACAGGTGGCCGCGGAGATGCGCAGCCTCAGGCCGCCAGATCCTTACAAGAATAAAGGCGTGCGGTACGTTGGCGAGCGGCTGAAGAAAAAGGTCGGCAAGACAGGAGCAAAATAATCGCGTCGCGGGTGGAATATCTCCGCAGCGAACATCCTGGACCAGGCGAAAGACCTGGCGTGAGAAGACAAGCGTAGCAGGACAAATAATATGCTTACGATTTCCTCTAAGAATTCGAACCGGCGTCACGTGCACGAGCGCATCCGCAAGAAGATTCTTGGGACGCCGCAGCGTCCGCGTCTTAATGTGTATCGTTCGCTGAATCATATTTACGTTCAGTTGATCGATGATGTTGAGGGGAAAACTCTGGTTTCCGCAAATTCGGCGGAGGGCGCGAAGGGTGAACGCCGCACCGGGGGAAACCTGGCGGCCGCCAAGAATGTTGGAAAAGCCATTGCGGAGCGGGCCAAGGCGAATGGAATTACCCAGGCGGTATTTGATCGTGGCGGCTACATTTATCACGGCCGGGTAAAAGCCCTGGCGGATGCCGCGCGCGAAGCTGGCTTGCAATTCTAAAACCGCGCGAAAGCAATCCAAGGATGAGCAAATGGAAAATGGAAGCGGGTCGAAAGAATGTCAACTGTAATTAAAAAGCTTGATGCGGGTTCCTATCAGCTGAAAGACCAGGTGGTTGCCATCAACCGTGTGACTAAAGTCGTCAAGGGAGGCAAGAACCTGTCCTTTGCCGCACTGGTGGTGGTTGGCGATCCCAGCGCTGCGGTTGTGGGATACGGCTCGGGCAAGGCGAAAGAAGTCCCACAGGCCATCCGCAAAGGAATTGAGTCCGCGAAGAAGAATCTGATGCGAGTGAATCTCACGCACACATCCATTCCGCATACCGTGCAAGGCAAGTTTGGATCGGGAATGGTTCTGCTGAAGCCTGCGCCAGAAGGCACTGGCGTGATTGCCGGAGGAGCGGTGCGCGCGGTCATGACCTCAGCCGGCATCCAAAACGTGCTGACAAAATCAATCGGCACCACTAATCCGCACAACGTCATCAAAGCGACTTTTGATGCGCTCAAGCAGTTGAAGAACCGCAGTGATGTCGCGGTATTGCGTGGCAAGGCAGTCGAGGAACTATAAGATGCCCAAAGCTCTCGCTAAAATGAAGAGCAAGAATGACGGCAGCCTGCAACTCCGGTGGGTGCGCTCCGCAATTTGCGCCCCGGTAAAGCAGAAGCTGGTGATTAAAGGCCTGGGCTTCACCCGTCTTAATCAGGTAATCGAGCGCCCGGATACTGCGGCGATCCGCGGGATGGTGGCGAAAGTGCCGCATCTGGTCGAAATAATTGGGCCTTCAACATCGAAATAGGATTCCGGAATCTTTATGAATCTCTCCAATCTTCGCGCACCCAGGAAAGCGAACGAAAAAAAGAAGCGTGTTGGCCGCGGCATGGGCTCGGGGATGGGCAAAACGTCCGCCCGCGGGCACAAAGGCCAGCGCTCGCGCAGCGGGTCGCGTATGATGCGCGGATTTGAGGGCGGGCAGATGCCATTGCATCGGCGCATGCCCAAACGTGGCTTCACTAATATTTTCCGCCAGGAATTTAACATCGTGAACCTGCACCAGTTGTCCGCGATTGGCGAGACCACCATTACCCCGGATGTCCTGCGTCGTAGCGGCATTATTAGCACAAAGCATCCAGTCAAGATTCTTGGCAGCGGCGAGCTTACAATCGCCCTCACTGTGCACGCCCACAAATTCTCGAAGTCGGCACAGGAGAAGATTACCAACTCAGGCGGAAGAGTCGAGGTGTTGGCGTAAATGCTGGAGAAGCTGGCCAACATTTTCCGCATCCCTGATCTGCGAAAGCGGATCCTTTTCACTCTTGGGCTGCTCGCGGTTTACCGCTTGGGAGCGCACATCCCCACGCCCGGGGTTAACGCGGACAAGTTACAGCAATTCTTTGAGCAGAATCGCGGCAGCTTTCTAGGTCTGGCAGATATGTTTTCCGGCGGCCAGTTGCGCCGTCTGACTATCTTCGCGCTGGGCATCATGCCCTACATTACCGCTTCGATCATCCTGCAACTGCTGACGGTGGTTTACGAACCGCTGGCCAAGTTGCAGAAAGAGGGCGAGCTGGGCCGCAAGAAGATTACCCAATGGACGCGGTACCTCACTGTCATCCTTAGTGCTATTCAATCTTTTGGCATCGCCATTGGACTCCAAAAAACCGGAGAGTTCGTCCTTAATCCCGGCCCCGGTTTTATCCTGATGACCATGCTCACCCTGACTACAGGGAGCGCATTCATCATGTGGCTTGGAGAGCAAATCACCGAGCGCGGCGTCGGCAATGGAATGTCATTGCTGATTTTTGCCGGCATCGTCGTAGGATTGCCGCGAGGGGTGTTCGATCTCGTCGATAAAGTCAAGACCGACGCCTGGGGCGCTTTTACCGCTCCTGCAATGATTTTGCTCATAGGCGTGATGGTGCTGATCGTCGCGTTCATCGTTTACGTCGAGCGCAGCGAACGCCGTATTCCGGTGCAATACGCGAAACGCGTTGTCGGACGCAAAGTTATGGGCGGTCAATCCACCCACCTTCCATTGCGGGTCAATGCCGGCGGAGTGATGCCGGTCATTTTTGCCTCCTCCATCCTGACCTTGCCGCAGATGCTGGGATCGTCCTTGAAAGACAACCGATACTTCAGCGGTATGTTTCACGCGCTGGCCTGGGGCGAGCCGCTTTACACGTTCCTGTATGCCGTGGGAATCATTTTCTTCGCCTACTTCTACATTTCGATCGTCTTTAACCCCAACGAAGTTGCCGACAACATGCGAAAGTATGGCGGATTTATTCCCGGCATCCGTCCCGGCAAACGTACCGCGGATCATGTCAACGAAATCCTGACCCGCATTACGCTGGTCGGTGCGTTGTACCTGATCATCATCTCGTTCATTCCGGAGTGGATGATCGCTGGAATCCATCTTAACCATTTGTGGGGGCCGGTAGGCGCGTTCTTTGAACGCATGCCGACCTGGGTTACGAATGGCCTCGGCGTGACATTTTATTTTGGCGGCACGTCGCTGCTGATCGTTGTCGGCGTCGCCATGGACACGGTCACACAAATCGAGGCGCAGCTGATTATGCGCCACTATGACGGGTTCACACCGCGCAGCGGCCGGATACGCGGCCGTCGCAGCTGGTAAGCACCAAATTTGAGGTTGCCGTGCCACTTGTGTTCCGGATGAAACCGGCGGGTGGGACCGGAATCGGGGACTCGCTGGGCAAGTTCAATGGCAGAGGAAACCTCACGCAAGATCGGTCCGGTTGTATTGCTTGGCCCCCCGGGCGCAGGTAAGGGCACGCAATCGCAGCTGATTGCGCGACGCTACCGGATCCCGCACGTCTCTACCGGGGACATTTTGCGGGAGAACGTACAGAACCAGACGGTCCTGGGGCGACAGGCCAAAGCCAACATGGCCCGCGGGGAACTGGTGTCAGACACGCTGGTCTGCGACATGGTTGCGGATCGCCTGCGGCAGCCTGACAGTCTCCGGGGATTCATTCTCGATGGCTTTCCGCGCACCGCGGCGCAGGCCGGCTGGCTGGACGCTTTTCTCGAGCAGGAGTTCTTTGACAAATCGGACTCGCACAAGCGTTACCCAATTGTGATCTGTATCCGTGTGGATTATAATAAGTTGTCGCTCCGGCTTACCGGACGCCGGACTTGTCCGGCATGTGACCGGATTTACAACGTTTACCTGAAACCGCCCCTCGCCGACGAAATCTGCGATGTTGATGGTTCCAAGCTCGTCATCCGCGACGATGACCGCACCGAAGTGATCCAGGAGCGTCTCGCAGCTTACGAGAGACAGACCACGCCGGTAGTTGAGTACTACCAGCAAAAGGGACGCCTGGTCTCGGTGGATGGTGACCAACCCACGCCGGAGGTCACCAAACAAATCTTTCAGGAGATTGATAGCTATGCCGCCGATGTCGCCGGCGGCCGCTGAGAATGGCAATAGTCTGCAAATCGCCGGCGGAGATTGAAAAGATGCGGCGCAGCGGCCACATCGTTCGCGAGGTTCTGGACCACGTTCGCGCAATTGTGAAACCTGGCGCCTCCACCATGGATCTGGAACGGGCCGCCGAGCAGAAGATGAAAGAGCTGGGGGCAACGCCTGCTTTCAAGGGATATTACGATTATCCTTGTGTACTTTGTACCTCGATTAACGAAGAGATCGTACACGGCATCCCATCGGAAAAGCGGGTGCTCGAAGCTGGGCAGATAGTCTCAATCGACTGCGGAGTCGTAGTGGACGGGTATTACGGTGATGCGGCCATTACTGTCCCGGTTAATGGTGCTCTCGCCCCTGAACTGAAGAAGTTACTCGAAGTCACCGAGGCATCGCTTTACCGTGGAATCGGGCAGGCGCTGATTGGAAATGCAGTTGGTGATGTGGGCGCGGCGGTGCAGGAATTTGTGGAAGCCAATGGCTTCAGCGTGGTGCGGGAATTTGTCGGACACGGTATCGGCACGAAACTGCACGAGGAGCCGCAAGTGCCGAACTACGGCGCTCGCGGACGCGGGACCCGCCTGCGGGAGGGAATGGTTCTGGCTATCGAGCCGATGGTTAATTTCGGCGAGCCCGGAACCCGCGTGCTGGACGATAAGTGGACTGCCGTAACGGCCGATGGCAGCTTCAGTGCGCATTTTGAGCACTGTGTGGCCGTTACCAGGGATGGCCCCGTCATATTGACGCAATAGTAGATCTAAGGAGTCGATGAGCAAAGAAGACGCGATAGAGGTTATGGCCACGGTAGTAGAGCCTTTGCCGAACGCCATGTTCAAGGTCGAGCTCGAGAACAAGCATCAGGTGCTGGCGCATGTCTCGGGGAAAATGCGGAAGAACTTTATCCGTATTCTTCCCGGCGATAAAGTCGCAGTGGAGCTTTCACCCTACGACTTGAACCGCGGGCGCATCGTTTATCGCTATAAATAAACCCGGTCGAGACAGAGTTTCTTCTGTCCGGTCGAGTAGAGCGCGACAGCCAAGGAACCGACTTTTATGAAGGTAAGAGCTTCAGTAAAAAAGATTTGTGACAAGTGCAAGGTCATACACCGCAAAGGTGTGGTGCGCGTGATCTGCGAAAATTCCAAGCACAAACAACGGCAGGGATAAAGGACCACTATGGCACGTATCGCAGGCGTCGATCTTCCGCGCAACAAGCATGTAGACATCGCATTAACCTATATCTACGGCATCGGCAATCCTCGTTCGGCGCGGATTCTCAAGCAGGCTAACGTCGAGCCCATGAAGAAGGTGCAGGACCTGGGCGAAGATGAGGTCAATCGCATCCGTCAAGTTATAGAGAACGAAGGCTCGGTGGAAGGTGACCTGCGCAAGGATATCTCGATGAACATCAAGCGGCTCATCGAAATCGGATCGTATCGCGGATATCGCCACCGCCGCAATCTTCCGGTCCGAGGGCAGCGGACGCACACCAACGCTCGTACCCGAAAAGGACCGCGCAAGGGTACCGTCGCGCAAAAGAAAAAGGCAGCAGCCAAGACATAACTATTAGGATTGAGAATAAATTATGGCGAAACCAGCAGCCGCAGGCGGGACTCCCGCCACTGAGAAAAAGGGAAAGAAGAGGACGTTCAAGAAGAAAGAGCGAAAACACGTTTCCCACGGCATCGCTCACATTCAGGCGTCTTTCAACAACACTATTGTGACTATCGCCGATCAGGCGGGAAACGTACTTTCCTGGAAGAGTTCCGGGTCGCTTGGCTTTCGCGGATCGCGCAAAGGGACGCCCTTTGCCGCCCAGCAAGCGGCCTCAAACGCCGCCAGTATGGCGCGGGACCACGGTGTTCGAAGTGTTGAAGTGCGGGTCAGCGGACCCGGCTCCGGACGCGAATCTGCCATACGTGCACTGGCTTCGTCCGGCATAGAAGTGCGCAATATTAAAGATGCTACGCCCATTCCGCACAACGGTTGCCGACCGCCGAAGCGCCGGAGGGTCTAAGTTTTCGGAACGTATCAGCACCAATCTGTCCGGGAAGAAGGGTGAAGCCAAACCTGTAAACCGGTCATCTAAAGGAGAACAACTTGGCACGTTATACCGATCCTGTCTGCCGCCTTTGCCGTCGCGAAGGCATGAAGCTTTTTCTTAAGGGCACAAAATGTTTCAGCGATAAATGCCCTATCGAAAAGCGCAACTTCGCTCCCGGCCAGCACGGCAAAGACCGCAAAGCAAAAATTGTTGGTTACGGACTGCAACTGCGCGAAAAGCAGAAAGCCAAGCGCATTTATTTCACCCAGGAAGGCCAGTTCCGTAATTATTTCGAGAAGGCCGCACGCTCCAAAGGTGTTACCGGCGAACTGCTACTGCAGCAGCTGGAGCGCCGTCTCGATAACGTCGTTTACCGTATTGGGTTGGGTGTCTCGCGGCGGCAGGCGCGGCAGTTAGTGCGACACGGACATATCCAGGTCGACGGACGCAAGGTGAACATTCCTTCCTACCAGGTTAGCGTCGGGGAGGAGATTGCCATCCGCGAAGGCAGCCGCAAACTGGCAATTCTTGAGCTGGCAAAGGATTTTGCCAGCCATCAGAATTCCCCGACCTGGCTCGAGATTGATCGCGATAACTATAAGGGGCGGGTGCAGTCGCTGCCGAAGCGTGAAGAGATTCAGCAACCGGTGAACGAGCAGTTGATTGTGGAACTCTATAGCAAGTAATTTTGACCGGTTTTTTTGGTCCGTTAATTCGAGCCAGATCAGCCTTTGCACGACGATTGACCCGGACATTCTTTCAGAGAATGAGGACCAGTTCGGGGAGTCGGCATTGAGCCACACGGCCGAAGGAGAAAAGCAATGTTGTGGAAAGGTTTTCAGAAACCCAAGCGTCTAGCCGTAGATACATCCTCACTCACAGACAAGTACGGAATCTTCTGGGCCCAGCCGTTCGAGCGGGGCTTCGGAACTACCGTAGGCAATGCACTGCGGCGCGTAATGCTCTCCTCCATCGAGGGGGCAGCCGTGACCGCGGTGAAGATTGAAGGTGTGTTGCACGAATTCCAGTCGATCCCGGGCGTCGTTGAGGATGCGACCGACATCATCCTCAACCTGAAGCAGGTGCCTTTTAAATTGAGCGGCGACGCTC
>JAFAWN010000375.1 GCA_019241735.1 Terriglobales bacterium | reverse complement strand
GCGGCAGCGGAGCGCTCTTCCAAAAGCGCTCCGCTGCCGCGTCGCGGCTAACCGGGCGGGATCATCCCAGGTTCACGTACACCGTCTTGACCTCCGTGTACAGCTCCAGCGCGTACTCGCCCAGCTCCCGGCCGATGCCGCTCATCTTGAAGCCGCCGAAGGGGGCCGCGGCGTCGAAGACGTCGTAGCAGTTCACCCAGACCGTGCCGGCCCGCAGACCGTTCGCAAGCCGATGGGCCTTGCTGATGTCGCGGGTCCAGACGGCCGCAGCCAGTCCATAAACCGTGCTGTTGGCCGAAGGCAGGACTTCTTCGGGATCGCTGAACGGGACTGCGGTCACGACTGGGCCGAAAATTTCCTCGCGATACACTTTCATCTCCGGTTTCACATCCACGAGAACGGTGGGCTCGACAAAATATCCGCTGCCCGCGCCTTTTTGGCCGCCGACGATCGCCTTAGCGCCGTCTTTGATTCCAGATTCGAGATATCCGCAAACCCGATCCAACTGCTCCTGTGAAACCAGCGGGCCAAGATTAGTGTTGGGATCAAGGCCGGGGCCGACGCGCAATTTCCGGGCGGCTTTGCCCACACCTTCGACCACCTCGTCGAAAATAGTCTTATGCACGAACAAACGCGAGCCGGCAGTGCAACACTGCCCCTGGTTAAAGAAGATGGCGTTGGCGCTGCCGGGAATGGCGGTTTTTAATTCTGCGTCCTGAAAAACAATGTTGGGAGATTTGCCGCCAAGCTCGAGCGACACTTTTTTCAGATTTCCTGACGCCGCCTGCAAAATCAGTTTTCCGACTTCGGTCGAGCCAGTAAAGGCAATCTTGTCCACATCCGGATGCGCGGCCAGCGCAGCGCCCGCGGTTTCGCCAAAGCCGGGAACGATATTGATTACGCCCGGAGGGAACCCCGCTTCGATCGCCAATTCGCCAAGCCTCAGGGCGCTCAGAGGAGTCTGCTCCGCCGGTTTCAAGACCAAGGTGCAACCCACGGCCAGCGCCGGTCCCAGCTTCCAGGCAGCCATCATCAAAGGGAAATTCCAGGGAATAATCTGGCCGACAACCCCTATGGGTTCGCGCAGGCTGTAGGCAAAATACTGGCCGCCGCGCGCGGACAGCGGAATGGTATTGCCTTCAATCTTCGAAGCCCACCCGGCCATGTAACGAAACAGGTCAGCGGTTGAGGGCACATCGACCATGCGGGAGAAAAATAGCGGCTTGCCATTGTCCAGGGTTTCTAGCTCCGCCAGCTCATCGAGGTTGTGTTCCAGCAGGTCGGCCAGCTTCCAAATCAGGCGTCCACGTTGCGACGGCGACATTTCCGGCCAGGGTCCGCTCTCGAAGGCTTTGCGGGCAGCTTTTACCGCCTGGTCGATGTCAGCGCGATCACCTTCCGCTACCCGGCCCAGGACCTCTCCGGTTGCAGGGTTGAAGGTCTCAAACGTCTTGCCGGAGACGGAATCCACCCATTCGCCGCCGATCAACATTTTTCGCGGTGTCTTCAGAAATGAGGTGACGTTCTTGTGGAGCGTGAAGGTGGGGGCAGTGGTGGTGGCCATAGTTGATCTCCTCGGAGCACTCTATTCTAAACCTAATCTTGAGAGGGGTTTCAGGCGGGGGTTTTCGATGGCGGATGTAGGTGCTGCGGCGGCCTATTAACCCGCCTCCGCTCAGAAAGAGAGCATGCGGGAAAGCTACTCCGGAGTTTCGATGGGCTCGACCATCACGTACTTGCCCATCTGGCCGCGGTTGGTGAACTTGATGCGGCCGCTGATTTTGGCGAACAGGGTGTCGTCTTTGCCGCGCCCGACATTGAGGCCAGGCTTCACCGGGGTGCCCCGCTGGCGCACGATGATGGTACCGCCGGGGACAACCTGTCCGCCGAAGGCTTTGAATCCCAAGCGCTGGGCGTTTGAGTCGCGCCCATTTCGTGAAGTGCCTTGTCCTTTTTTGTGTGCCATAAGTTCAGCTGTCCTTTACGTAGATCGTCTTTGGCAGTATCTATTTCTTTTTCTTCGGAGCGGCTTTCTTCTCCGGGGCCTTCTTGGCGGAAGACTTCTTTTCCGCCGGCTTCTTATCCTTAGCTTTATCTTTATCTTTAGCCGCTGCTTTGTGAGGCGCGGCTTTATGCTCTACCGCCTTGTGCTCCGGTTTTCGCGATGCTGCATCTTTGGACCGGACGGCTTCGTGTTCTTGTGCAGGCTCGTGGGCGGCAGCTACCTTTTGCGGCCGCGTCTTTGCCGGCACTTCGGGCGCGGAAAATGTTTCTCCGTCGTAGGCGATTTCGGTGATGCGGACCGCGGTAAAGCCCTGGCGATGTCCGCGCAGCTTTCTGTATTGTTTCTTGCGCTTGTAGTGGAAGACGAGGATCTTTTTTCCGCGACCCTGCTCGACCACCTGGCCGAGAACACGCGCCTCGGATTCCGGGCGCGCAATCTGCCCGGGCTTGCCGGAGACGGCGAGCACGTCGCCAAACTCAATTTTTCCGTCGCTGGCGCTGCTCTGGTTTTCCAGCCGGATCACATCACCCGGCGCCACCCGGTATTGCTTGCCGCCGGCGCGAATCACTGCGTACATACTGATGCCTCCATCAACCAGAAACCCTGTTCGCGTAATCTCGCGACCCGGAAGGGATTGTTGATTCTGTGTGCTTGCTGCCTTCCCGTCAAGCACGACGGGCGACGAATCGCGGATCGCAGGAGCGGAATCGACCGATTAAATCAAAGCGATAGGCAGCTTCATTTTAACGTGCGCGGCGAAACAGCGTCAAACGGAACGACTGGGCGGCCGGCGGAGCCGGCCTGGGCAGGTGGGGACACCTGCCCCTACACGATCAAAATCTGCACGTACACGATCAAAATCTGCCCCTACACGATCAAGGTCTGCCCTACACGCGATCAAAATCCCAACTCAGCTAGTAGGCCTTGCAGAAGAAATAAATGGTCATGCCGATGCCGACCAGAATCACAAACCAGCGTATGCAGGGCTGGGGCAGTTTCTGCGCGTAGTGGGCGCCGAGGTATCCGCCGGCGACCGCGCCAAGGATCATAGGCGTCCCCTGCTTCCAGTAGATCGCGCCGGCGATGACGAAAGCCACCACCGCGACCCCGTTGATCACAAATCCCATTACCGCTTTCAGTGCGTTCATGGCATGGATGTCGGTCATTCCCAAAGCCGCAAGGATGGCGAGCATAACGATGCCCATGCCGCCGCCGAAATATCCTCCGTAGATTCCGACGCCAAACTGAAAGACGGCCGCGGCAAGAATCGCAACTCCTTTGGCGTCGTTTCCTATTCCCGACGCCCGGCCACTAGACAATCGCCGGCCTGCTGCAAACAACAATGTCGCAACCAATGTCAGCCACGGAAGCACCCGCATGAACGTGTGCGCGGGAGTCTTCAACAGCAAGATAGCGCCAAGCAATCCGCCGGCGAGGCTGGCAAGGAGCAGTGGGATAAGTACGCGGCCGCGGACATCCAACCGTCGGCGATAAGCTCCGCCACTCGCGGCGGCGGCGGTCCACAACGCAACAGTGTTGGTGGCGTTGGCTTCGATCGGAGGGACATGCACCCAGAGCAAGGCGGGAAAGGCGATAAAGCTGCCGCCGCCGGCGACAGAATTTAGCGCGCCCCCGAAGGCTCCGGCGACAAAAAGGAAAATGGCCTGGGACAGGGTCAAGAATTAAAGGTGTATCACAGGAGGAACGCGCCTGGAGGCTACGCTGCGGTTGGGCTCCTCGGAGCCACTGATTACCCAAATGGAGTATTGCCAAAACTTCACGAAGGACGACAATGACGCCCGTTTTATGGAGGCTGTCATGACCATTGACCTAGATTGGCTAACAATGAGTTGGAGGACGATGCTGGCTATGGTTGGGTTAAGCCTGGCAATTCCCTGTATGGTGACCGGCGTTGTTGTGATGGGGATGAAACTGAGCAAGCTGCGATTCGGGAGCTTCAGCCATCGGCTGGCGCATGTTCGTCTTTTCTTTCTAATTTGAGCGAAAAGCCGTGATTGCACTACCCGGGTAAAACGGCGATCGAAGAGAACTTACGATGCCTGCAGCGAGGTTTAACCCCGCCCGTCATTAGTTGCGACGGACGGGGCAGATTGTTAGTAGTGTTCGCGAATCGCTCCCGCACTACACGCTAGACGCTATAGCCGGCGCGGGCTGCTTCTCCGGTCTCTCCGGAGAACCGTTCACGCACTTTGCCGCTGAAGTCCTGCACTTTGTCGGCGAGGTTGCTGCGGGTTTCTTCGCCGCTGGCCGGAGCCAGAAGCATGCCGATACCCACGCCAATTCCGACGCCGAGCAACAGGCTTACGGTGGTGCCGAGCATATGGCTGTCTTCGCCACGGAGTGCATCCGAAGCGCGGCTTACACGCTCAGAGGCGGTTTCATAAGTGTCGCGAGCGCGGCCGCGGAAGTCCTCGTAATGATCCTGGGCTTTTCCGCGGATGTCATCAACGCTATCCGCCAGGCGCTCACGAATGGAATCCAGCAGGTACACGCCAGTGCCCAGCAGGACGTTCATCAGAAGATTTTCTTTACGCATTTTCATGGTTCCTCCCAGGCGAGTTCACCCGCCGCAGTGTGATTTTAAAATCCTAAAGATGCTGAAAAGACGCCAACCGTTGGGCATCGCTTCCGCGCAGAGCTTACAGGGTCGTTAAGGCCGAACTAGTGTGACAGATGTCTCTTGAGATTACGCTACAGCAACGACTGTAGAACGGGTGCGGAAGAAAAGCAGCGGACAATCATGCCCGTTTTGACAGGTCATCCAATCTGGAAAAAAGGACGTGAGCAGAGACCCAGTTCACTTTCTCGGGAACTTGAGTCTCTGCCTCGAAGAGGAAGGATCTTTATAGGCTGACGCAAAGGTAATCCCGGGCTCGACGAGCGGCAATACTGCGGAAACTGTAGGCAGGTCGCCGGGAATTCTGTACCTGTGGAAAACTCAGGTGAAATTCTGCGTAGCCTACTGAATTAGCCCGCTGTTGCCATTGCCGCCGATGGGATCGTCTTCCGGCGGGATCACCACGGCTGCCGCCACCCGGTCGCCGGGCTCTATATTGAGCAAACGCACGCCCTGAGCGGAGCGGCCGGACTCGCGAATCGTTTTGGATTCGATGCGGATGATCTTGCCGTACTGGCTGATCAGCATGACCTCGGAATCTTCGGCGACTTGCGAAATCGCTACGACCTTGCCGTTACGCGCGGTGGTCTTGATATTGATCACGCCCTTGCCGCCGCGGGAGATGAGGCGATACTCATCCGCCGGAGTGCGCTTGCCGTATCCGTTTTCGGTGACGGAAAGTATCAGGGAGCCCTTTTTGCCGACGTCCACCACTTCCGAAGTTGGATCCGCGGATTTCTTGGCCTTCGATTCTACGGCGGCCTCGGGCTTGATGGTGGTCGCCATGCCCACCACGTAGTCGTCCTTTTGCAGGTCGATGCCCCAGACCCCGTAGGCGGCGCGGCCCATGGGGCGGACACCGTTTTCGTCGAAACGGACTGCCATGCCTTCATGGGATGCCAGGAAAATAATCTGCTGGCCATCGGTGAGGCGCGCGGCCACCAGCTCGTCGCCGGCCTCGATGTTGATGGCGTTAATGCCGTTGGAGCGGACGTGGCAGAAGTCTTTCAATTCAGTTTTCTTGACCAGTCCATTGCGGGTGGCGAAGAAAATATATTTTCCCTCTTCCTCGAGATTGCGGACCGCCAGCATGGTGCGCACGGTTTCGCCGGGCTGCAATCCGACGAGGTTGCCCACGTGCTTGCCCTTGCCGGCAGCGCCGACATCGGGGATTTCATAAACCTTCAGCCAGTACACGCGGCCGTTGTTGGTGAAAATCAGAATGTAGGCGTGGGTAGAGGCGATGAACAGGTGCTCGACGAAATCCTCGTCACGGGTCTTCATCCCCATGCGGCCGGTGCCGCCGCGCCGCTGATTGCGGTAAGTGGAAATAGTGGTGCGCTTCATGTAGCCGGAGTGGCTGACGGTGACGGCTACCTGCTCGTCGGCGATCAGATCTTCTAGGTGGATTTCGGCAGCCTCGTCTTCGATCACGGTGCGGCGTTCGTCGCCATAGAGCTTCTTGACTTCTTCGAGCTCGCGAACGATGACGGCGCGCAATTTCTTTTCTGATCCGAGGATAGCTTCGAACTCGGCGATGTTCTCGCGCACCTGGGTCAATTCTTTGGTGATTTCATCGATTGACAGCCGGGTGAGGCGGTGCAGCTGGAGTTCGAGGATGGCGTCGGCCTGGACTGCGGTAAAGGGCTTCTCGGGATCAGCCTTGGGGGCGCGGCCGGTAGTATTGATGGTGATCTTTTTCCCGGCGAAGTAGGCTACGAGATTTTCCCGGGCCTCGGCGCGGTTGGCGCTGGCGCGGACAATGACGATCACGTTGTCGAGGTGATCGAGGGCTTTCAGGTAGCCTTCGAGAATCAGCTCGCGGTCGCGGGCCTTGCCCAGCAAAAATGCGGAGCGACGCCGGACGACCTCCACCCGGTGGTCGATGAAATGCTGGATGGCCGCGATCAGGCCCATTTCCTTGGGCTGTCCGTTGACCACGGCGAGGAAGATCATGCTGAAACCTTCCTGCATGGAAGTGTGCTTGAAGAGCTGATTCAGCACGATCTGCGGCTCGGCATTGCGTTTTAACTCGACCACAATGCGCATGCCGTCGCGGTCGCTCTCATCGCGGACGTCGGAGATATCGTCGATGACCTTGTCGTTCACCAGCTGCGCCATGCGCTCAATCAGCCGCTTTTTGCTGACTTGATAAGGAATTTCGGTGACCACGATGGCCTGACGGTCTTTGTTGAAGGTCTCGATCCCGGCCTTGGCGCGCATCATGAAGCGGCCACGTCCGGTGCGGTAAGCCTCGTAAATTCCGGCTTTGCCGTGAATGATTCCGTAGGTAGGGAAATCGGGGCCCTTCACCACTTTCAAAATTTCCGGGAGCTGGGTGGCGGGATTATTCACCAGCATGATGGCAGCTTCGACGATCTCGCTCAGATTGTGGGGCGGGATATTGGTGGCCATGCCGACGGCGATGCCATTTGATCCGTTGACCAGCAGATTCGGAATGCGGGTGGGGAGAACGTCAGGCTCAAGGTTGGAATCATCGTAGGTGGGCTTGAAGTCTACAGTCTCTTTGTCGATGTCGGCGTTCAAGTCCTCCGCCATGCGCGCCAGACGGCATTCGGTGTATCGCATGGCCGCGGGCGGATCGTCGTCCACGGAGCCGTAATTTCCCTGCCCATCGATGAGCGGATAGCGCAGCGAAAAAGGCTGGGCCATGCGCACCAGCGCGTCATACAACGCGGTGTCGCCATGAGGATGGTATTTACCCATGGTCTCGCCGACGACCCGGGCGCACTTCACATATTTGCGATTGTGCAGCAGGCCGGTGTCGTACATGTGATAAAGAATGCGGCGATGCACCGGCTTTAATCCGTCGCGAACGTCTGGCAGCGCACGGCCAATAATCACCGACATCGAATAGTCGAGATACGACCGGCGCATCTCCTCTTCGATATTTACCGGCTGAATGTTGAGCGCGCCGGGGATTCCGCCCTCGCCAGGTGGCGGAGGCGTCAGTGGAAGTTCAGGATTGTTGTCGTCAGCCATAAAGGTTTTGCGGTCGGTTCAAGCCTGCTCGGAATGCCGGACAGCGCTAGCTGATCCGAGGGCGGCGAAGCATCAAGTTGAGCTGTCCAAATCAGCTAAACCGCTGCTTCTAAGGAACTTATGTCCGATTGAGTATGTACAATTATAGCACGAAAAAAGCGCTAATTTTCCTCAGCAATGGATTAAAAAGTCCGAGGAATCACTATGGGAAACACGCACCTAGAGCACGAGGGGAAGCGGTCAGTTAGGGCGTTGAGGCAATTGGAAATCGACGCCGCGCTCTTCGTTGACCTTGATTGTGGCCTCGCGATTGAGCTCGGAAAGTGGTA
>JAFAWN010000322.1 GCA_019241735.1 Terriglobales bacterium | reverse complement strand
GCCGGGCAACTGCAATCGCAGTTCAATTGTGGAGGAGCGGCGCTGCAGCGTCGAAACGGGAAGCGCCCGCCTCAAGAGCATTGCTTGAGTGGAAGTCGCAAGTCGACCGAACTACATACTCCAGTTGTTTCGCCGCCAGTTCCGGATATATTGGGAGCGCAAGTGTTTGTTTAGCTGCGCGCTCGCTTTCCGGAAAATCGCCGACGGAATATCCGAGCTGCGCGAAACAAGGCTGAAGGTGCAATGGCACCGGATAATAAACCTCGGTCTCAACCCCGTTTTCTTTCAGGAATTTCTGGAGCGAGTCACGCTCCGTAGATCGGATCACGTATTGATTGAACACGTGGCGTCCAGGCAATACCGCGGGAACCTCAATTGGCAGCGCAGCCCGCGAAAAAAGCTCATCATAGCGGCGGGCATTGCGCTGACGCGCTTCGGTCCAGGCATCCAGGTGAGGCAATTTGACCTTTATCACAGCCGCCTGGATGGCATCGAGACGGAAATTGCCTCCCACCATGGCGTGGCGGTATTTAGACTCTGCCCCATGGTTGCGAAGCTGCCGCAACTTTGCGGCGCGCTTGGAATCGTTGGTGACAACCATCCCCCCGTCGCCGGCACCGCCGAGATTCTTTGACGGATAGAAGGAGAAGCAACCGTAGTGACCCACCGAACCGGCACGCCTTCCCCCGCGTTCCGCCCCGATCGCCTGCGCGGCGTCTTCAATGACGACGAGGCGGTGCTCGTCGGCCGCTCGCATGATCGCGTCCATGTCAGCCATCTGGCCGAAAAGGTGCACAGGGATGATGGCGCGTGTCTTTTTAGTGATCTTTGCCGGGATTTGCAGCTGGTCAAGGTTATATGTGGCGGGATCAATGTCCACAAAAACCGGAGTGGCGCCGACTCGGGCGATAGCGCCTGCTGTGGCAAAGAAGGAATAGGCGGAGGTGATGACCTCATCCCCAGGACCAATATTTTCCGCCATGAGGCAAGCCAGGAGAGCGTCGGTACCGGAAGACACTCCTACCGCGTGAGAGCAGTTTGAGTAGGTCGCGAGGGCTTTTTCACAAGCCTCAACTTGCGGGCCAAGAATGAAATGCTGCGAGTCGAACACCGCGGCAACCGCCGCGTCCACTTCCGTTTTGATGGATGCGTACTGCGCGCGCAGGTCAAGCAGGGGGACATTCATAGTTCTTTCACGTTTCCTGACGCCCTATCTGGCGCGGCCCGTCTCCGCCAGCTCCGGCGCTTCCAATTGCACCGTTTCGCAGGCTCCGGTAAAGCTTGCAATTTCCGCTACCACCCGCTCTTGCTGTTCCACGGTGAGATGCGGGTACATAGGCAACGATACGATCTCCGCAGCTGCCGCCTCCGACACGGGAAAACTGCCGGTGCTGTAGCCGAGAGAGTCGTAGGCCTTTTGTAAGTGCAACGGGATGGGATAGTGAATCCCGGTCCCAATCCCTGCTGCTCGCAAATGAGCGATCATGCCGTCGCGATTGGCGGTACGAATGACGTACAGGTGGTAAACCGGTCGGGACCCTTCCGCCACGTGTGGACGTAAAACATTGGTTGCCGCGGCATCCAGCATGCGGTCGTAATCTGCGGCATGCTGCCGACGCTGCTCATTCCAGCCGGCAAGATGAGGCAGCTTAACATGCAAAATCGCGGCCTGTATGGCATCCAGCCGACCGTTATAGCCTTCGCAGTCATGATAGTACTTTTTCGCCTGACCATGATCGCGCAGGATTCTTACCTGCTGCGCCAGGCTGGCATCGTTAGTGGTGACGGCTCCCGCCTCACCGCACGCCCCCAGGTTTTTGCCGGGATAGAAACTGAACGCAGCAGCCCGGCCCATGGAACCCGCTTTGCACCACGCATTCGCGCGCCGGGAAAAATATTCCGCGCCGTGCGCCTGGCAGGCATCTTCCACCACGATCAGGTTATAGCGCTCCGCCAGCTCCAATATTGGGTCCATGTCCGCCATCTGTCCGTAAAGATGTACGGGAACGACGGCGGTGACGCGCCTCCGGCTTCTGCGGCTGACCAGCCGCCCGCGGCCATCGCGGCTGCATTCATTTTCCAGATAGGCGCCGAGTTTTGCCGGGTCCATGTTGTAAGTGCGCTCGTCAATGTCCACAAATTCGGGCAGTGCGCCCGCCTGCGAAATAGCCTCGGTAGTCGCAATGAAGGTGTGGGGAACGGTGACCACGACGTCCCCAGCTTCCACTCCCGCGGCGGAGAGCGCGAACCGCAAGGCGTCCGTGCCGCTGGCTACGCCCACGGCATGCTGCGTACCGGAAAACTTCGCAAAGTCGTGTTCAAAGGCCTCGACTGCCGGACCACCAATAAAAGCCGCGGAAATCAGCGCCCGCCGGAAGACGGTGACCAGCTCCTCTTCCAGATCCATGTGTTGCGTGACGAGATCGAGAAACGGAATTCCATGGTTTGTATTCATTTTCCTGTCCTCATTCCTTTGCTTACGGATCGGAGTAATTTCGCGGGGTTGCCGGCAACGATCGCGTTGGCGGGTACGTTTTTCGTGACCACGCTTCCCGCGCCGACGATTGCGTTCTCGCCGATGCTGACATTCGCTAGAATGGTCGCGCCAGAACCGATTGAGGCCCCGCGTTCCACCACCGTGCGCTCTACTTTCCA
>JAFAWN010000162.1 GCA_019241735.1 Terriglobales bacterium | reverse complement strand
TTCCCGCCAGGTGGATTGCAAGCTCCCAAAGGTCCTTGATGCCGGGGCGCTGAATCCAACGCAGCGGGCCGGCGCCGGTGGTGCCAATAAAAAGAATGATCGGAGATATAAGGAGCGCGATCCATCGCAAGTCGCGCTCAAGAGCCTTGGGAGCGGCCTTCGGCCGCAGGAATCGCAGTGAGAGCCAATGTCCGATGATCAACAACGCAGAGTAAAAGTGGGCGTAGGCCGCAGCACTACTTAGGATGACGTACGCGATACGATTGCGGCGCGATGGAAGCTCCAGGCGCTTCAGGAAATACAGGCTCGCCGCGGTGCACAGGAGGACCATCAACGTATAGCTGCGGGCATCCTGCGAGTAGCGCACGTGGTAGGCGTTCACAGCCAGTAAGGCAGCGGCAATCAGGCCCGCGCGAGAATCGAACAGCCGGCGGGCCACAAAATAAATCATCGGTATGGTGGCCACTGCAAATACTACGGACAGAGCGCGGACAAAAGACTCGCTGTGGCCGAAGTGAAGCCATAGGTGGAGGAAGAAATAATAAAGAGACATGTTGGCTTCGCGGCGCCATAGGATACGCAGAAAGTTGTACCAGTCGAGGCGGGCGATGGCGACGCTTACACCTTCATCAAACCAAAAAGTTTTTGCGGCAATCGCATGCACGCGAAGCAATGCCGCGGCCAGGGTGATGGATGCGAGCATTATTGCGTTAACCGCAGGCAATCGCATGAGCGGTGTCCGTCCTGCTGAAGGTGTCGCCGCAGGTTTCAAGATGTGCTCATGGTAGCGCGAAAAGTCAAAGTCTGGACGGATGTTGGCTAATGAAGTGTGGCTCAGTAAAGCGGCGCAATTTGTGCGGGGTACCGAATTCCGGCGGAGAGTTACGGGGTGGCGATGCCCTGCAATACTTTTTCAGCGAAGTAGTTGTGCACTTTGGCTTGCTCAATCAGAACTTCGTCGAAGGCTGCCTTCAACAATTGCTCGCGGCGATCGCGGAGCTGGGACCGAATTGCTGCCTGAACCCGTGGATCTGACAATTCCCGCTGGCCCGGAGGTTCTTTAGCCAGCAATTTGACGATTCGAAAACCTACCAGCTGCTTGGTCATCGGGTTCATCACTGTGATCACCGGGCTGTATTGGCCGGGCTTCAGCTTGGCGACCGCATCGCGCGTCGTGGGATCGGTATTTCGCAGCGAAGATTCGGGATTAAATCCCAGATCGCCGCCGCTGCCGGCAGTTTCAGTATCCTCGGAGAAGTTTGAGGCGAGTACTTGAAAGTCCTCGCCATTGTCCAGGCGGCTCATCACCATCTGAATCTTCCGGCGCGCTTCCGCCTCGTTTTGCGCTTTATTGCTTTGGCTGCGTACTTGGGGGTTGGGGAAGGGAGTGACGAAAATGTGCGCCAGATGATATTGAGTTTCGATCAAGTCGAACTCTGAGCGGTGGGTGTTGTAGTAGTTCTTTATATCCTGATCGGTGACGTTAATTTTGGATGTGACTTCCCGGTTCATGATCTTGTCGATGGTAAGAGAGCGGCGAAGCTCACGCTTAAATTCATCCAGCGTGATGTGTTTTTCCTTGAGATGGGCGTCGAACTGCTCCTGAGTGTAAGGAGATTTGATTTCGTCCAGCTTGCGGTTAACTTCGTCGTCGGTGGCCAACATGCCCAGTTTTTCTGCCCGGTGCATCAGGATCTCGTTGCGAATTAGTTCGTGCAGGATGTTAAGGCGCAGGCTGGTGGCTTGTTCCCCCGCAATTTGCTGGTTCGACCCTGAAATCTGGTTCTGATAAAACTTCTCCACGTCGGCGCGGTAGATTTTGGTGCCATCCACGTCTGCGGCCACGTCATCGCCACTGGGCTTTCGCGCACAACCTGCGAAAGTGCCAAGCAATAAACCTACGAGGATAGGTAGGGCAACTCGTGCGAGTGTCAGATTCGTTTTCAAGGTTTATTGTCCAGTCAGTGAGTTGCAATTTCGCTTTTCTTGTTGGGCGACGTTTCCGCATTGCTCTTCGGTGGTGGCTGCATGCCGGCTTGTTTCAAAGCCCCATCGAGGACCGCGCGCAGATCGGCGACCGATACCAGTCCCTCTATCTCCTGCCCATTGACAAAGATTGTCGGGGTCGCATTTACCCCCAACTCTTCGCCCTCATGCATGGAGCGCTTAACCGCCTTTTCATCCTGCGCCTTGATGCAGGCCTCCAGCTTGGCGGTATCAACGTTATGCTTTTGCCCTTCGGTCAGCGCTATGCGATCGAGGGCGGCAAATTGTCCGTCGCGCCCTTTCTCTGATCCGATTTCTTTTTGATTGGTGTGCAGGTAGTCTACAAAGTCCCAGTAAGCGTCCCCGCTTTGAGACGCCAGGCAGTTGCTGTCAATTGCCGCCCGCAACGCCCAGGGGTGGATTTCAACCAGCGGGAAATCCTTGTAAACGAAAGCTACCCGGTCGCTATATTCCTTAAACAACTCGGGAAAAAGCGTCTGGTGCATCCTCGAACAGAACGGGCACTCAAAATCGTCGAAACTCACAACC
>JAFAWN010000068.1 GCA_019241735.1 Terriglobales bacterium | reverse complement strand
CGGGAAGCAGACAAATCACTGCGGTCGGAGTAACAGTTTGATATGAATCAGTCTTTCAGCAATTGTCTGGCTATCACTAAGCGTTGGATCTCACTCGTCCCTTCGCCGATGGTGCATAGCTTGACATCGCGATAAAACTTTTCCGCGGGATAGTCTTTGATGAATCCGTAGCCTCCATGGATTTGAACGCCTTCATTGGCGCATCGCACCGCAACTTCACTGGCGTATAGCTTGGCCATCGACGATTCCAGCGTGGTCTTCATCCCTGCGTCTTTCATGGAGGCAGCGCGGAGGGTGAGAAGTTTAGCGGCTTCGATTTCAGTGGCCATATCGGCAAGCTTCCACTGGATGGCTTGAAAGTCGCTGATGGCCTTGCCAAATTGCTTGCGCTGCTTGGAATAGTGCAAGGCTGCGTCATACGCGCCCTCGGCCATCCCGAGAGCCAGCGCGGCGATTGAGATGCGTCCACCATCCAGCACGCGCATAGCATCCACAAATCCCTGGCCTTCGGCGCCAAGAAGATTTTCTGCGGGCAAAACGCAGTCCTCAAAAATCAATTCCGCAGTGTCGCTGGCGCGCAGCCCCAGCTTATTTTCTTTCTTGCCCGGGCGGAATCCTGGGGTCCCCTTCTCCACGATAAATGCGGAGAGGCCATGCGTATGCGCGGCGCGGTCCGTCACCGCGATTACGACCAGCACATCGGCGTAATGGCCATTGGTGCAAAACGTTTTTGTCCCGTTTAATACCCACTGCTTCCCCTTGCGCACGGCGGTCATCCGCGCGCTGCCGGCATCCGACCCCGACGATGGTTCGGTGAGTCCCCAAGCGCCGATGAACTCCCCGGTTGCCAGTTTGCTGACGTATTTCTTTTTTTGGGCTTCGTTCCCTGCGAGAAAAATATGATTGGATCCCAACGAAGTATGCGCGGCCACGATGATGCCCACCGAGCCGTCCACCCGCGACAGTTCCTCGATTGCGGTCACGTATTCCACGTACCCCATGCCCGCGCCGCCATATTCCGCGGGAAAAACGATTCCCAATAGCCCCAGCTTCCCGAGTTCCTTGACGGTAGACAGGGGAAATTCGCCCGCTTCGTCCCACTGCATGACATGGGGAGCGATTTCTCGTTCGGCAAATTCCCGAACGGTTTTTTTCAGCTGGATCTGTTCCTCACTAAGTTGGAAATCCAAATTACCTCCGAGAATGATCGAAAACTACCGCAGATACCCGACGTTATCCCGCCAGCGCAGGCATCGAGATGAATCTCTCGAAAACGTCGTTTGACACCATTCGTCCGCGCGTGGTCAAACGCACTCTGTCAGCTTCTTTTTCCAGCAATCCATCATTCACCAGTTCTTTGATCGTATGCGCAAATTCCCCCAGCGTCGCAGCTCCAAATTCCGCTCTCATTGCTTCTAGATCGACGCCTGCGGACACTCTCAAGCCGAGAAAAAACGCTTCTTCGAGCGCTGCGTGCGTCGAAACTGGCGTCCTTTCCGGCTCCGCCCCAGCCATATAATCCTCAAGAGTTGATGCCGCAGAGAACCGGACTGCCGGACTCTCGCCTTCGGAACACAGCAACATAGAGTGCGCGTCCGCTCCGAATCCCAGATACGGCTGCCGCGTCCAATACTTCAGATTGTGCCGCGATTCATAGCCGGCCCGGGCGAAGTTGGAAATCTCGTATTGGAGAACACCGGCTTGGCTGAGAGCTTCTGATGCTGCTTGATAAAAATCGGCGATGGCATCGTCGTCGGGGACGAAATTCGCATTGTACTTCCCGCCGCCCGCGATTATTTCGCGGCCCAGGCGGGAATCGCCATCCACTTCCAGAATATAAACACTAATATGGGGAGCGCCGGCAGCAATTGCCTGTTCGACGGAAAAATCCCAACTGGCTTTGTTTTGGCGGGGCAGCCCGGCAATCAGATCAATGTTGATATTCGTAACATTGGCAGCACGCAACCGGGCAATGTTGTCGAGAACGGTTGTCCGCTTATGCATGCGACCCACGGCAGCTGCTTCCGAATCGACGAACGATTGCACCCCCAAGCTAACCCGGTTGACGGCGAGTTTGATCAAATTCCCGATGACTTCTTCGGTCAACGTGCCGGGCGCGCATTCCACGGTAATTTCGGCGTCGGGAGTGAGATCAAAATTTTGCCGGATCGCGGCAACTATCCGCTCCAGCTGGGTTCCATCTAATAGGGTGGGCGTTCCGCCGCCAAAATAAACGGAATCGACCGTGCGGTCCAGGTTCCCGCCAATTTGCCGGGCAATTAAATTGGCACGGTTGATGTCTTCGCATACGCGATCAATGTATGCTGAGAAAACGGCTTGCGGGAAAACATCCGATGCGAAGTTGCAATACGTACATTTAGCGCGGCAAAACGGTATCGAGATATAAAGGCCGGCGGGCATCTGGAGTGTGGTCCCAATCGATTATCCCATTTTAAGGCGCCTACTTTGACCATGAAGAGTGAGAATCCGCAAATATGCTTCCTCGCGTCGTAGTCACCGGGATGGGGATTGTCAGTCCGAATGGCATCGGCAAAGAGGCTTTTTGCCGCGCCATTCTCGCCGGCAAATCCGGCGTTAAACGCATCTCGAGATTCGATCCCAGCAATTTGCCGGTGCACATCGCGGGAGAGATTCCTGAATTTGACGAATCAGCATGGATTACCGCGCACGAGCGGAAACATGTCTCGCGTGTAGTGCCGCTGGCGGTCGCAGCCTCGACGGAAGCAATCAAGGACGCGGCCCTCGATCCAAGTGCGATGTCGATGGACGAAAAGCGCGAAATTGGAGTTGTGCTTGGAACCGGCGGCGGTGCGCAGGAATTCTCCGAGGAGCAGTACCGGCTCTGGCATTCCGGTCATATCAAGCAAGTAAGCCTCTTTTGCATCCCCAGCGGAACTATGGGAACCATTCCCAGCGAAATCAGCATGCGCTTTGGCTTCCGCGGCTACAGTCACGTGGTCACCGCGGGATGCACCTCCTCAACCGATGCGATTGGATATGCGTATCAGCATATTCAGGCCGGGGTGCAACCGATGTTTCTGGTAGGCGGCGTCGATTCGACGATCACTCCCGGAATCATCAAAGGGTACACGCTTCTCCGGGCCCTCACGCAGTCCTGGAACGACGCCCCGGAACGCGCCTCTCGTCCGTTTTCGGCGGACCGGGACGGTTTCGTTCTCGCCGAAGGGTCGTGGATGTTTATCCTCGAAGAGTACGAGCATGCCAGGGCACGCGGTGTTCACATCTATGGGGAGATCGCCGGATACGCTTCCACCTGCGAGGCCTATCACCGAGTGCGGATGAGCGATTCGCCGGAAGAGCCGGCGCGCGCCATCACCCTGGCGCTGGAAGAGGCAGGATTGCCGGCGGAAGAGATCCAGTACGTTAATCTCCACGGAACTTCGACCGAAATGAATGATCGCGTCGAGACTTCAGCATTGAAGCTGGCCCTTGGCAGCCACGCGGCCAAGCTTCCCATGTCCGGCCTGAAATCACAAATTGGTCATGCTCAAGG
>JAFAWN010000032.1 GCA_019241735.1 Terriglobales bacterium | reverse complement strand
TGCGGATTCTTCGCCTCCTGCGCGGTGGTTGAGACCGCGTCAAATCCGATGTAGGCGAAAAATATGTACGCCGCGCCTGCGCCTATCCCTGCAAAACCGTGGGGCGCGAATGAGCTCCAATCAGTTCCCCAATTTGCGCTGTTGATGTAGCGCGAACCAAGGGCAATTACAAAAAGCACAACCGATACTTTAATCACCACAATGCCGGCGTTGAACCTTGCACTTTCTTTGATTCCGATGGCAAGAATTGCGGTAATTACCAGGGCGATGACGAAGGCCGGAAGATTAAAGCCAATTTCCATTCCAAATAAATGCGGCGCTCCCAGCAGATCGTGCGCCCGCTGCAACAACTCCGGAGACTGCGCGCTCACGATTGCGCCAACCCGGTCGAGAAAGCCCTGGGAGCCGGGGGCGAGGGTTGGATCGAAGGTCTGCGCCATCTGCCGGGCGATAATTTTTTCAGCCGTCTTCAGCGCCGTCCAATGGTCGTAAGCCAGCCATAACGGCATCTTGATATGGAAGATATTCAGCAACTCGATGAAGTGGTTCGACCAGCCGGAAGAAACTGTACTCGCACCCATCGCGTACTCGAGCGTCAAATCCCAGCCAATGATCCAGGCAAGCAACTCGCCCAGCGTCGCGTAGGCGTAAGTGTAAGCGCTGCCCGCCAGCGGAATCATTGCGGCGAATTCGGCGTAGCACAGTCCGGCAAACGCACAGCCCAGTCCAGACAGTACAAACGATAGAGTCAGCCCGGGGCCGGCGTATTGCGCCCCCAGCCCGACCATGACGAAAATTCCTGCTCCAATGATCGCGCCCACTCCAAGGGCCGTAAGTTGAAAAGGACCGAGGGTCCGCTTAAGGCTATGCTCGCCGGTCTCGCGGGCCTCCTCCATCAGCATGTGCAGCGGTTTTCTAGCCAGAAGGTTTGCCATTCGCTGTGTATTCTCCTTGGACCTGAATGCCCTGTTAACAGTCCCGCTAATGCGGCAAGCGCGGTCGTCGAAACGAAAAGATCACCATGACTTTACTCCAAGATGCGGCAAAATTCCTCTGCTGATTGGCGGGGTTGCCTTATCAAGTCAGATATTACGGCTACCGAGTCTGCTCCGGCCTCGATAACCCCGCGGCAGCTTTCCCGGGTGATGCCCCCGATTGCGACCAGGGGCTTGCCGGTGCACATACGTGCGTCGCGTACCCCTTTAAGTCCGATCACCTCGTGCGGATCAACCTTGCTGCCGGTCGGGAACACCGGCCCGATGGCAATATAGTCGGCTGAAGTTTGGTCTGCTGCTTTCACCTGGTGAGGGTTATGCGTCGAGAGCCCCATCCAGAGATTTGGGCCGATGATTTTTCTGGCCCCGTCAGGACTGAGATCGTCTTGCCCCAGGTGAACTCCATCGAAGCCGCCAGCCAGGCACAAGTCTGCCCGGTCGTTCATGATGAGCTTCACCGATTTGGGGAGGAGTCGTTTCAATCCCAGGGCGTGATCGAGCATCTGACGCGCATCTCCGGATTTATTGCGATATTGCAGAAGCTCTACGCCTCCGGCAACAAGTCCGTCGGCCGCTGCGTAAAGAGCGTCATCGTCTGAAAAGAATGAAGGATCCAGGATGGCGTATAGCCGGGGGAGAGTGATCATGCAGCAAATAAAACTCGTCTTGATCTGAAAAACGAGACCTGACAGCCACCGCCCACCGCGCGGCCTAAAGGCGCCTACGCAGCCGGCTTCGCGGCTGCTTTCCTCTTCGCCAGGAACTTTTCAATGAAGGTGGTATCGAAATTTCCTGCACGGAAATCAGGATCAGCCAGTATCCCGCGATGCAAAGGAATGGTGGTGTGTATACCCTCGACAATAAACATTTCCAGCGCCCGGGACATACGCGATACCGCCTCCGGCCTGTCCTTGCCGCGCACGATTAATTTCGCAATAAGCGAATCGTAATAAGGGGGGATTACTCCCTCCGCATACGCGGCGGTATCAATGCGCACCCCGGTGCCTCCCGGCGGATTAAAGGCGGTAATCTTGCCTGCCGATGGCGTGAATTTTTCCGGATGCTCGGCATTGATCCGGCATTCAATCGCGTGCCCTCGATGCACAATCGGCCCTTGCAGGACGTTTTCCAGGCGCTCGCCGGCCGCCAGCAGAATCTGGCTCTTCACCAGATCTACATCGGTGACCATTTCCGTGACCGGGTGTTCCACCTGAATGCGCGTGTTCATTTCTATGAAGTAGAGCTTGCGGTCTTCGTCCATGAGAAACTCGACCGTTCCGGCATTCACGTAGCCAATCTCAGAAAGAGTCTTCGATAGCATGTCCCCAATCTGCGCTCTGAGTTCCGGGGTGACCTGGGTTGAAGGGGACTCCTCCAGAAGCTTCTGGTGGCGGCGCTGGATGCTGCATTCGCGTTCGCCCAGGCTCGCTACGTTGCGGTATTGATCGGCGATAACCTGGAATTCGATGTGGCGGGGCCGTTCGATGAATTTTTCCATGTACAGGTCCCCATTGCCGAAGGCCGACGCGGCTTCCGACTGCGCGGCTTTGAACAAGCCGGGTAACTCCGCTTCATCGCGCGCAATGCGCATGCCGCGGCCACCACCACCGGCCGTGGCCTTCACGATTACCGGGAACCCAACCTGCCGTGCCCATTCCACTGCTTCGCCTTCACCGGCGAGAATTCCCTCTGATCCCGGTAAAATCGGCACTCCGGCCTTTTTCACTGCCGCCCGCGCACGTTCCTTTTCCCCCATCAAACGGATAATGTCTGAAGGTGGACCAATAAATTTAATGCTGCAAGTTTCCGTGACCTCGGCGAAGTTTGCGTTCTCCGCCAGCAATCCATAGCCGGGATGGATTGCGTCCACATTCGCGATTTCGGCGGCGCTGATGACCGCCGGGATATTGAGGTAGCTTTGCGCCAGCTGCGGCGGCCCGATGCAGATTGCTTCGTCGGCAAAACGTACATGCAGCGAGTTTCGATCAGCCTCGCTGTAAATTGCCACGGGGCGAATGCCCAGTTCTTTGCAGGCGCATATCACCCGCAACGCAATTTCGCCACGATTCGCGATTAGAATTTTCTTGAACACTTTTTTTATTGTAGGAGTTTCGGGTGCGACCCGGAATGCCGGCATTGTTCAATCTTCGTAAAGCGGGACAACATTACACTTCACTTCTGTGAGTGTCCCCGACAGTTCTCCAACTATGCCCGCGGACGGATTGCAAACAGGTCTTGTCCATATTCAATGGGTTGCCCGTTCGTGATCAGCTTCTTTACCACTTCTCCAGCTACGTCGGATTCGATCTCATTCATAAGTTTCATGGCTTCGACGATGCACACCACCTGACCCACTTCGACCGTGTCTCCAACTTTCACAAAAGGCGGAGAACCAGGGGACGGAGATTCGTAGTATGTTCCGACGATCGGGGAGTGGACGATGTGAAGATTTTCTACAGGCGCAGGCGCGGCGGCGGTTGCGGGGGCGGTAGTCGGAGACTCCGCCGTTACCGGGTGCACGCCGACTTCTGGTGCCGGGGGCGGCGCAGAGTGCACGGCAAAGTATCGCGGGTCAGGCGTATGTATAGCGCCAGGCTCGGCACCACGCTTGATGCGTATCTTAACGTCCCCGCGTTCCAGTTCGAACTCGGCGATGTCCTTTTCAACTAGGAACTCAATGAGTTCCTTCAGTTCTTTATGATTCATCGTGAATAGTGGGCCCGGTCCGCCGCTTTCCCGCTGAAACCATCAGCCAACGCACGTTACGGAAAGTCCAGCATGGGAATCAACGATAATTCTAAAGGGTGATCAATTTCTTGCTCGTGGACGTCAAAACCTCGCTGCCATTCTCCGTTACCAGAACCGTGTCTTCGATGCGGACACCCCATTCGCCGGGGATGTAAACCCCCGGCTCAATCGTGATCACCATTCCGGCGTGCAAGACATCCGTTTGTTTCGCGGCGATGCGTGGCGTCTCGTGAATCTCCAAACCCAGGCCGTGTCCCGTAGAATGAGAGAAATACTGCGCCAGGCGCTCGCTCTTCAGCACCCTGCGGGCGGCATGATCAACTGCGCTGACAGCCACCCCAGGCCTTACAGCCTCTAGAGCTGCGGACTGCGCCCTACGCACTGCCTTGTAGGTATGGCGCGCCGCGGGCTTCGGAGTTCCTACATAAACCGACCGCGTCACGTCAGAACAGTAGCCCGAAAGTATAACACCGAAGTCACAGACAACGAATCCGGAGGCAGGGATGGGGGCTGGCGACGCGCGCCCGTGAGGGAGGGCAGATCGCGGCCCGCTGGCGATAATCGTCGGAAACGACATCTCTTGCGCTCCGCTGGTACGGGCCAGATACTCCATTTCAGCGGCGACCTCGATTTCCCGCACTCCCGGCCGGATGATTTCGAGCGCCCGGTCGAAGAGTTTCCCTCCAAGTTCGGCTGCAGCACGAAGAGCCTGTATCTCTTCAGCATCCTTTACCGCACGGAGCCGCTCCACAAGCGGCGGCGCCACTGAGATGCGAAAGTTCCAAGAAAGCGATTTCGCCAGTGCCTCGCGGCTTGAGACGGTGAAGTAGTTGCCTTCAATACCAATTCTTATCGGCCCTTTCCTCCGTAGTTTCGCTGAATTCCTCGACAGCCAGTGTGCCGCCGCGATAACTGGCGCATTTTTATCTACCTTGATTCGCGATCCGTACACCTCTTCGCGTGCCTGCGCCGTGTATCTACCATCGGTGAAGAAGACAGCTGCTTTGGGAGTAACTACGATCGCACCAGCGGATCCGGTGAATCCGCACAAGTAGCGGACGTTTGGAAGATGGGAAACTAGCAGCGCATCCAACCGATTCTCGGCAAGGGATTCCCGTAGCTCCCGGCTGCGTCCGGAATAATCCATGGCTGAAGTTTAGCAACTTGCGTGAAAGATGGAATAGTTTCGAGCAAAACAAAACCGCCGGACCTGACAGGTTCTTCAGGTGCCGGGCGGTTGTTTTACTGCAACTTGATGGTTAAGTCTGGATGATCCTCGGTGTGATGAAGAAGATCAACTCCTGATTAGAGGTGCTTGTCTGGGTGTGCTTGAAAAGGTTGCCAAGCCAGGGAATGTTCCCCAGCAACGGGACCTGTGAAATGCTGATCGAGTTCTGAGTTTGGATTACGCCGCCGATCACGACCGTTCCGCCGTCGGTGACCAAAACCTGTGTAGTTGCCTGTTGCGTGATCAATGTGGGGTTGCCCTGGACTTCACGTCCGAAGTCAGGAGTAGTGTTTTCCACATCCACGTTCAGGAAGATGGTATTTTCCGATGTGATCTGCGGGACCACAGTCAGCCGCAGGAAAGCATCGACGTAAGTGACGGTTGGCGGACCGCCTAACTGGGCCTGGGTCACAATCGGCACCCTGACACCCTGGCGGACCAGCGCCTGAATATTGTTCTGGGTGACGACGCGCGGACGGGAAAGGATTTTCAATAATCCGCGGGATTCAGCCAGCGTCAGGATTGCATCGACCTGGACGCTGCTGCTTCTATTGATGAATGAGATTCCACTGGTGGGGCTGGAGGCCGCCAGGTTGGAGAACAATGGGATCTGGGCCAAAGTCGTAGCAGTAGGCGCTGCGGTCCCGACAATTGTGTAAAGCGGGTTGAGACCGAAAGTGCCCACGGGTGAAATTCCAGCAGCGCTGGCGCCGCCGATTGCAGTAGCGGCATTGCCGAATCCAAAGCCCAGCTGGGTTCCTATATCGCGGGCGAAGCTTCGAGTTGCCGCAACCACGCGGGCCTCAATCTCCACTTCCTGGGTTTTGCGATCGAGCTGCGTCAAGAGGCGGTCAATGCCCGGCATCACGGAGGGGATATCCGAAATGATCACTGCATTGGTGCGATCATCGGAAATCACGTCCCCGCGTTGAGTGAGGAACTTTTTCACGGTGGGAACAACATCCTTGGAGTGGGCGTAGCTCAAGAACCGCGTTACAGTAACTTTATCTACGGCCAGCGCCTCAGATTCCTGCTCTTCCCGGCGTGAATCGGCTTCCTTCTTCAAAGTATCGACGGTGGCGATTCTCAGTACGTTGCCGTCCAACTGACGGGCCAGATCGTTATTCTTCAGAACAATGTCCAGCGCCTGGTCCCACGGCACATCGTCGAGGACCACGGTGAGAGTGCCCTTCACGTTGGGATCGAGCACTACGTTCAATCCGCTGATTTCATGAATCAGCCGGAAGAAATCCTTTAAGTCCACGTCTTTCAGATTCACCGAAATCGGCTCCCCGGTATATTTCGGGCCAGCCGTCGGCAGTTGTTGTTGCGATTGGGCTTTCTGTTCCGCGGCAAGATTGACTGCCGGCTGCACTGTTGTATTTGAGGCCTGTGCAGGTTGCATGGCAGCGCTGGGCCGCGGCAAAAGATCTCCCTCTGGTTTTTCTACAAACTTCGCCGCAGCTGCTACTACGCGTGCAGGCTGGCCGTTCACTGGGGCCGCACCATCGGCCGTGGCTTTGGCCTTATAAGAAGGCTCAACGAAAACAAAATCACTCGCGGCCGCGTTCTGCACTGGCTTGGCCGCTGCCGGGGACCCCGACGTCGGATGGACTGCCGTCTCGGTTATGGTTGAAACCGGTGCGCCAGTGGGCGCTACGGCTTTGGCAGTTTTGCCGGCCGAGTGGAACTTCAGCACGATCTTGTCGCCACTCCGCGGCAGCAGGTCGTAAGGGCAAGCCTCGAGCAGATCCACCACGATCCGCGTCGTCGGAGGCGTTAGACGGTCGGTGCCGATCCGCACCCCCTTCACACCCTCGCTGCCCACATTAAAGTTATTTCGCGAAGTGACCGCCACAGTGTTCGGCAGATCAATCACCACGCGGGCCGGAGACTGCAGCGTGCTCAGTTTCGGAGATACCAGCCCGTGGGCCGTGATCTCGACGCTGATGCCATCATCCCCGCGGACCACATCCAACTTTTGCAGGGTGGCGTGCTTAATTAACTCTGTCCCAGTGCCCGGCGTCTCAGCCGCCGCTATCAGAACCAGGGCCAGCAGCGGTAAGGAAACCTTCAGCAGTTGCTTTCGCATTTCACTTTCTCCCCACGGGCTTGCATTTCGTTCCCCGTGATCTCTTTCTAAGGTCTAAGAAATTTGCTGCGCTCAGTACATCAATCCAGCGGCAGATTTAAACTGCCGGTGTTGTAATCTTTTTGGTGACCTCTCGCATGAACGGTTTGCCCAACTTGTCCTGCACCGTTTCTTTGAACACAATTGAATCGCCGGTGATTTTCACCACGTAACCGTTGAAAACCGGATCGTTTTCCCGCAGGAAGTACGCTTTATCCAGCGCATTCACCACCACTGCAATCATCCCGTTGTCCGCGCTCACAATGCCTTTAAGGTTGATCTGATCGATTGCCAGGCAACGCTTGCCGGTACTGCAGCCAGAACCCACCATGGTGCGGTTCACCACCGGACTCAGAAAAGGGTCTCGCCGGCCCGTCAGGTTGATGTTTTTCGGGGTCTCAGCCGGAGCCTCGGGTGCATTCTTCTTGTCCTCTACCTGCAGGACTTGCTTGGGTGCCGTGGTGCGATGCGCAGCCGTCTTTGCCTTCGAAACTCCCGGCTTCGGAGCTGCCGTAACGACAACCCGGGGCGCCGCATTGACCGGTTGCGATGCGTTGGTAGAATTCGTAGCACTCGCCTGGTTGGCACTGCCGCTTGCCAAATCCGCATTTTCCGATGCGATCCTCGGCTGTTGCGCGCCATTTACCTTGGTGCGGGTGTTATCGATGACGTTTGAATTCTGCCCCCAGGCAGCTGCCGTCATCCCCAGTATAAGAATCCCACTTGTCAGCTTCATATCGCTCCCTTACCTTTTAAGCGCCGCAGTCGGGGTCGCTCCCAGATCATGACTGAAAAATGTCGTCGCAGTACAAGTAGCTACAATG
>JAFAWN010000466.1 GCA_019241735.1 Terriglobales bacterium | reverse complement strand
ATGTCCCAATTCTGGAAGCCGGGACCCCGCACAATGTTCCTGCCGGCGTCGCCGAAAGTGCCAGGAACCGTATTCGGCGCAAATGCGCAGGTGTTGAAGAGAGTCCCGGGAACGCATGGCGTGGCATTGGGGTCCCCGACTATATTTGGACGGACACAGTAAAAAGCCACGGTGCCGCCACAATCAGAGTTGGAAAGATTGGTTATGGAATCGCTGACGGTGTACCAGTTTCCCGTCGAAGCTGTCGTAATACCGGCAATCTGCCAGTGTCCGATGATCTGATCCAGCGCTCCTGAAGAGTTCGTCCCAATAAATTTCCCCCGCCCAAAGGGCAGATCGTAGGCATAGCTGAACACGAAACGGTGACGTACATCGAAATCAGAATTCCCGTACTCCATTTGAGGATAGCGCTGGTCGCGGAAGTCCCCGTTATTGACGGAACCGAGGCTGGCGCTGGAAGCATCATCGAGGGCGTGCGCGTAGGTATAAGAGGCCTCAAACTGAAGATCGTGCGTGACCCGCTTTTCCAGCCGCACTTGCAGGGAGTTGTAATTGGAAATGATGTTCGATCGCAGCGTGTCAATTGAAGTATCAATCGAAGGCACGGGACGTCGCGGTGCGGTCGGTTGGGTTGAATCAGCAGTTGGGACCGCCTGATTGCCATTGTAGAAGCCGTATAGACGGCTCCCCTTCGAGCCGGCATAAGACACGTCGAGCAGCATCTCTCCCGGCAGTTGATGTTGAAATCCCAGATGCCATTGCTGGGTATATGGCGTCTTCAACCCGGGAGAAATTGAGTACAGCGTCGGAGTGTTGGGATCGGTGAGCGCCGCCGATGGGAAGCCCTGAGAGAGCACGTTGAGCGGAAGTCCGGAGCTGCTATTGATGGAGCAATCCAATCCGCCGGGGTTTGCGGAGGGCGCTGTACACGGCGTAGTGAAAGCTTGGGTGACAAAGAATGGAGGGTTGAATCCCGGGCTGGGATTGGAAAACGGACCATTTTCTTCGCCGCCATAAAAAATTCCATACCCGGCGCGGAAAACCAGCTTGTCGGAAATTTGATAGGCGACTCCCACCCGCGGCGCGAAGTCAGTCCGGTCCGGGGAAATAAGGCCTGGAGTGCCATTGCGCAGGATGGGGAGCTGACCGGCCAACGTCGGGGTGAGTTGCGCCGTTTGCCCGGAAGGAACAATCAACGACTGGCGAACAAAATCGAAATTTGCCTGCTGGTTTCCTGCAGCTTTAATTGTTCCAAACAGTTCATAACGCAACCCGAGATTCAATGTCAGCCGCGGGCTGGCTTTGAAATCGTCTTGTGCAAAAAAAGCATAAACCTGCCGCCGGTAGTCCACATTGTGAAGATTATTAATCGTTCCGCCGTCAGGAATTCCTAGCAAAAACGTCGCGAAGGCCTCTCCGCCGGTACCCGGGGCGGCGGGGTTGTCAGTGAAGTCGCTGCCAAAGGTCATTGATCCGCGTGGCGCGGCTGGCTGGAAGATTGTGAACTGCTCATGCCGGATTTCGGTACCGATTTTTGTGTTGTGCCGGCCGTGCGTCCAGTTCAGGTTCTCGTTGCCCACAAATGTGTTTTGCTTCTCAATCGAAGGCAAGTAGCCGGAACTCCCGATGGAGACGGTGCCGTCCCCGAAACTGAGTTGCGGCAGTCCACCCAGGTCGGGCCCGAACGGTACCCCGGGGAAACCAAGCTGCGCGGAAACGTCCTGGTTGTAATTGAGGTTTAACCTGTGGGCGTTGATGCGATTGTATCCAAGGCGGAATTCGTTGTTCAGGTGCGGATTGAAAAGGTGAACCTCACTGAGGGCGACACTGCGATAGGAATCATCTTCGTATCCGTCGGCAAAATTTCCGCCATCCAGCGCATTGCTAAATGGGCTGGGGATAAAACTGGGCTGGTCTTCGTAGCTGAACCGCACAAAGAAGCTGTCGTTGTCGGAAAAAGCGTTGTCAACCCGTATGTCGAAGTTGTTGCGAGACTCCGTCCGTTTGGGATCAGACAAAAAGTTGGCGCCCGCTAAATTCGTGTTTGGCTGCGGATACAACGCCGCAAGCCGCGCGGCTAGCGGGTCCACGGTGGCAGTACCACCGAAAACATTTATATTTCCACCATTGCTGATGGGCACCCCGCAAAGGCCATTCGGGTTATTGGGGTGGTTTTGCTGTGCTAAACGCGAATTAAAGATTTCTCCGACGTAGGTGGGGTTGCCGTTACAGTCGAGGGCCGTCTGACCGGTGATATTTCCCTGATTATCAACCGCGAGCGCCGGCTGGTTTGTGAGAAACGAGGAAAAGTCCCCTGCGATTTCTGCCGGGGTTGGGATAGTCACTAGTTGCGGTAGAGCCTGGCGGACACGAAGCCCTTCGTAATCCACAAAGAAAAACGTTTTGTTCTTGATAATTGGCCCGCCCAGCGTTGCGCCAAACTGGTTCTGCTTATACGGTTGGCGGCCAAAAATATCGAACGCAGCGCGGCCGTCGAGGGCGTCATTGCGCAAGAACTCGTAGACATTTTTTTTTTTCAAGCAGAAGACGGCATACGAGATTC
>JAFAWN010000464.1 GCA_019241735.1 Terriglobales bacterium | reverse complement strand
AAAATTGCCCATGTGCTGCGTTTTGCGCCAGGGGAACCGGGATCCACGGGGGAAGCAGTGGAAGCGACCATCCCATTGACTCAGGTTGCCGCAGGAGATCGTGTCCGGGTCCGGCCGGGAGAGAAGATCCCGGTGGACGGCGTGGTGCTCGAAGGGCAAAGTTCAGTAGATGAATCCATGATCACTGGCGAATCGATGCCGGTGGAGAAAACTTCTGGCAGCGCAGTTATTGGGGCTACGCTGAACGGGACTGGTTCATTTGTGATGCGGGCCCAGCGCGTGGGCAGCGAAACTCTGCTGGCGCAAATCATTCGCCTTGTGGGCCAGGCGCAACGCAGCCGCGCCCCTATCCAACGGCTCGCCGACCGTATAGCAGGATGGTTTGTCCCGGTTGTAGTCGCCGTCGCAGTCGTCACCTTCTCGGTATGGATATTCGCCGGGCCTGAGCCCCGGTTCGCGCATGCGCTGGTCAACGCAGTAGCTGTGTTGATCATTGCCTGTCCTTGCGCCCTCGGACTGGCCACGCCCGTAGCAATTATGGTCGGCACGGGCCGGGCCGCACGAGCCGGGGTCCTGATTAAGCATGCCGCCGCACTTGAGCGTTTGGAAAAAGTGGATACGCTCGTCGTCGATAAGACGGGAACGCTGACGGAAGGCAAGCCGCGCGTGATTTCAGTGCACCCGGTTCCCGGAGTGAGCGAGGAGGAATTCATTCAAGCTGCAGCCAGCGTGGAACAGGCAAGCGAGCATCCGCTGGCTGCCGCCGTCGTTGCCGCGGCCAAAAATCGCGGCTTGCCGATTCTGCCTGTCACGGGCTTCGAATCCTTCAGCGGCCACGGCATAGCAGGGACTGTGAACGGCCGGAAGGTTTTCGCCGGCACGCAAAAATTCCTGACGGAACAGGGGATCGCAATCGACTCGCTGCTACCACAGGCGGAGAAGCTGCGGGCGCTCGGCCAGACGGTAGTATTTCTTGCCATTGATGGCCGGGCTGCGGGTCTGCTGGGACTCGCCGACGCGTTGAAAGCATCCACCCGAAAGGCCATCAGCGATCTTGGATCCGAGGGCTTAAGAATTGTGATGCTTACCGGCGACAGCCGCTCATCTGCTCAAGCCATCGCGAGGGAAGCGGGTATGGAGGACTTCGAGGCTGAAATTCTTCCCCAGGGGAAATCTGAAATTGTGAAGCGGTTGCAAAGTGAGGGCAGGACCGTGGCCATGGCGGGCGACGGCATCAATGATGCACCCGCGCTGGCACAAGCTGACGTCGGGATCGCCATGGGCACTGGAACTGATGTGGCGATGGAAAGCGCAGGGATCACTCTGGTAAAAGGCGATCTTGGGGGAATTCTAAGGGCCAGGAAATTGAGCCGGGCTACCATGAGGAACATCCGCCAGAACCTGTTCTTTGCTTTCCTCTATAACTCCCTGGGTATCCCGCTGGCGGCGGGCGTGCTTTATCCGTTTACCGGTTGGTTGCTAAGCCCGGTGTTCGCGGCCGCTGCCATGAGCTTGAGCTCAGTCTCAGTGATCACAAACTCGTTGCGATTGCGAAACGTGAAACTGTAGAAATCGCAATCCCTCGACACTGCTCCACTCGAAATCTCATTCGAGCTCCTGCCCGAAACGCGAGGGTGTCTGAACCTTTCGTAACCGGCCACACCTACTGCATGAGCCGAGTTGATAATTGACACCCCTTCTGCACTGCTCAACAATAGATTTACTGACCACTGCATTGGGGAGGGCCTGAATGGCGGATGAGAGCGTGCATCACGTTCACCACGGCGCTGAAAATAACATCGGCAAATGGGTAATGCTATTGCTGGCGGTGATCTATGTGGCCGCATCAATGTACTTCTTCTTCGACATGCGCTCCCGGCTTGCCGCTGTGACCCGGGACGAATCCGATGCCAGAAACCAGGTTGCGGATATTTCCAAGCGGCTGCAATCCGCAGAGGCGAATGAAGAAACCATCGCCCGCCAGCTGGGATTGACCAAGCGGGAACTGACGCAGCGGGCCAGCGATCTGCAGCATCAGCAGCAAGCTGCAGAGGCACGGCTGGCGCAGGAACAGAAGCAGCAGATCAGCGCCGTGAGCGGAGAAGTTGCGACCGTAAAGACCGACGTGGGCGGAGTGAAGACCGACGTCGCCACCACCAGGACCGAACTGGCAGCCACCAAAGCCAGGCTTGAATCGACTATCGGGGATCTGGGAGTACAAAGTGGTCTGATCGCCAAGACCCGCGACGATCTTGACGTCCTCAAGCACCGGGGCGATCGCAACTATTACGAATTCGCTTTGGTAAAGGGGGCAAAGTCTCAGCCTGTATCCACGGTCAGCTTGCAACTGAAAAAGGTGGATACGAAACGAGGCAAATTCACCCTAGCGGTTACCGCCGACGATAAGACGATCGAGAAAAAGGACCGCAACGTCAGCGAGCCGATCCAGTTCTATACCGGACGCGACAAGATGCTGTACGAACTGGTGGTCTGGAACGTCGACAAAAACCAGGCTACCGGCTACTTGAGCACGCCCAAAAACGCCCCGGTGCCAATTACCGCAACCCCGTAAACATGTTTCCCGGCTGGCACGTCCTTGCCATAATAGCGCTGCGGACCGGGGTCATTTATCTCGTGATCCTGGCAGGGGTGCGCCTGAGCGGGAAGCGCGAGGTGGGGCAGATGACCCCCTTCGACCTCACGCTGCTACTCCTGATCAGCAACGCGGTGCAGAATGCGATGACCGGGCCGGATACGTCACTCGCCGGTGGCGTAGTGGCCGCGGCTACATTACTGCTGCTCAATTATCTGATCGCCGAAGTTTCGGGCGGGAACCGCCGCTTCCGCAAATTTGTGGAAGGTCAACCCAGCCTGCTGATACACGATGGCATCATCATCCAATCGCATATGGCGAAGGAACACGTCAGCATGGACGAACTGGAGCGCGCGCTCCGTGAGCATGGAATCGGCGCATATAAAGATGTGGCGCTGGCCGTGCTCGAAGTGGACGGGTCAATCAGCTGCCTGAAATACGATGACATTAAATCCACCGCGAACACCCATCTGGTGCGGCGAAAATTCCTGCAAAAACATTAGATGTAGTCTGGGTCTGTCATCTTTTCAGCACCAGTGGAACGGGCTGATCGTAGGGATGAATTGTCACGGTTAACCCTTTTCGCTGAATGAAGGCCGCCATGGTTACCGGAAACGTGACAATAACTGTTCCTTTGACCGTAACAGTGGGATCAATCCTCGCCTCGGGACCCAATGGCGGGAGCGCGTGCGCCTGCAGCGCGGGAAAAGCGTGAAAATAGCGTCGGAAGTCAATGCCGGAGGCGGCATCATCGCTAAAATGGTTGTCCGCGGTTTCGAGTGTTGCCTGCACGGACCGGATCCAATACGTCCTTTTGCCGTTATTGGTGACCGACAAGTCAATCGCCACCATCACCATATTCTGATCAGGGACATCCACTGCAACCACATCATCGATCGATCCGGCTGCGGTGGAGCGGGCACGTTGCGTCCATCCCAAAGCGCCAACGATCGCACCGATCAGGACTACGCCTGTCAGAACGATCGGTATGGGCGGCAACTTTTTGGATGCGGTGCCAAACTCCTCCGCAATGTTGAAAGACGTTCCACGTTCAGCTGGCGGAGTTGGGGCTGAATCCGCCGGCGTCATCGACGAAGATTTGAAAAGGTCTTTCATTGCACCTGACTTTCTTGTGAGTTCACGAAGATCGCGAGCGCTGCTTATCTATGCCGGCCACTGATGTTTCATCGCCTTGGCGAATCGTTCTCCCGGCAAAGTATTCAGTACGTCGCCCTTGGTGAACCAGGCCCGCCGTGCCTGGAGCACGCCGAAGCGGATCTTTTGTAAATGCGAAATATGGTGTGAATCTGTGTTGATTACAACTTTCACCCCGTGTTGTTTGGCCATGCGCAGATGACGGTCACATAAATCCAAGCGGTCAGGGTACGCATTCAACTCCATCGCGACTTTATTCGTCGCAGCTGACCTCAATACGGCGTCCATATCATATTGATAGGCGTCGCGGCGCAGCAGGATGCGTCCCGTGGGATGTCCGATGATTGAGACATTTGGATTGGAAATGGCCCGCAGCAGCCGGTCAGTCATTTCTACGGGACTCTGTCCGAAATGCGAGTGCACGCTGGCGATGACAAGATCCATTTGCTCCAGCACGCGGTCGGAAAGATCCAGCGATCCATCGCCCAGAATATCCACCTCGATTCCGGCGAAGATGCGAATCCCATGCGTTGCGTCATTCACCGCTCGTATGTGCTTGATGTGTTGCTCCGCGCGCTGGTCATCTA
>JAFAWN010000450.1 GCA_019241735.1 Terriglobales bacterium | reverse complement strand
AAAATCAGGAAGCGGCATTCGAGTTTTTGGACCGCTTCAACGGGATGCCGTCCCAACAAACCCCGGGGCCCGTCACCGAACTGGACGAGAAGACACTGCAATGCACGCGCACTGGGCAGGTGATGCTTGACTACGCAAACGCCCGCTCTCTGATGGACGAGATTCGAGACTATTATGAGCAGCGCAAAAGTGCGCCGGCCGCCAACCTCAAACAGCTTTACTATTCCGAGTTGTACGCCGGTGTGAATTCATGGAGAGTCGGCGAATATCACGGCGCGTCACCCTCGCCAGGCGAGATTCGGTGGCAGTCTTTGGGAAGGACACAGTGGGGCGACGTCAGTATTGACCGTTACGTGCTTTATCACAGCCATTATCTGGAGATGCCACTTTTGTGGATTCACAAGAGCGACCAGCGTCGCCGGCCGGCATTGCTTTTGCTGGGGGAGAATGGCAAAGCAACGGCGCAGGACTGGCCGGAAATTACAAAATATCTTGATTCCGGATATGACGTGGTTTCCATTGATCCGCGCGGCCTTGGTGAGACCCGGATGCCATACAAGGCGGTTTCGCCCGATGATCCCGCGTTGGCACAAATGGATTTCGATCAGGGTTATATGAGTCCCCTGTCTGGAGTTTTAGCCGACTATGTTTATAACTCCATCCTGACTGGCAGGCCTTATTTCCTGCAGATGATTGAAGATGTGGAAATTGCTTCGCGTTTCGTCCATGCGCAATTGGGTTCCCCACCTGATTTCTTTGTAACTGGCAGCGGCAACGGATACACGCTGGCGAGCGCTGTCGCTGAAACCTTAACGGGCGCTGCGATTATTCCGCGTCCTGACGCCCAAAAAATTAAGTGGTCAGACCTGGTGGATCAGAGACGCGAACTATGGCCTATTCAATTTCTGCTGCCCGGCGGTGCTTACGTTCATTAAGCGGCTGAGAACAGAAGCAGTCCGTCAAATGAAGAGATTGGCGTACGCCGGTTTTTGGATCGCTTGTTTGGTTTTACCGGCTGGCTTGTTGCCGGCCCAGCCGGCTGACATCGACTCTGCAGCACGCCGGTATTACCTCAATCCACTCATCCACCTGCCAAAGTATTTGCCCGGCAAGAATAGCTTTCTCATACGAGACTTGCATCGCGGAGACAAACGGACCGTCCTGGACGTCAAGGGGAGCGGCTCTGTCCGCCATATCTGGTCCACGTGGAGTATTCCGGGCGATAACTCCGATATTCCGGCAGCCGGCCGGGTCCGGATGAATGTCTTCGTCGACGGGCATTCAAAGCCGACGATTTCGGGCGCTATTGATGATCTCTGCCGAGCAGCCGAAAGATCTGGAGATCGGTTCGCCCCTCTGCCCGCGTTCAACTACAAAGGCGCGTTCAATTTCTATCTGCCAATTTTCTTCGATCGCGGTGTTCGGATTGAGATTGAGGCAACCGACGAGATTGCCGAATTTTATACGCAGATCGACTACCGTACTGGCGAGAAGGCTCTGCACTCGACTCGGCTGTTAAGCGAGAACAATGGAGCAAGCACTATTTTTAAGTATGCCGGTGGCGCCCCGCGCTGGCACGCGACGGAATTTAATAAAGAGAGCGCGGTCCGCCACACGGCGGTGCTCGACTACAGTTCGAGCCACTCCGGGGAACTGACTCTGCACGGTCCGGGAATCCTGCGGGAGCTGACTTTCCAGGGTGACATGCTCCCGGATCTGGAGCTGGAAATTTACTGGGACGATGAATTAAGTCCGAGTGTGCAGGCTCCGCTTCAGTATTTTTTTTCGGATTTCACCAACGCGGCCATGGAATCCAAGTCCGGCCGGAGCACTACCTATTTCCCGATGCCATTTGAAAAGAGGGCCCGCCTATCAATCCGCAGTTTGTCGGGTCGCCGGGGTCGCGTTCACATCGAATATCGGCTCGACGCCGGTCCGTTAGGCCCCCGCACTCTCTACTTCCATGCCCAATACCACGAGACTGCGAGCACGACGGGCTTCGCGCAATATTCTGTGTTAGAGGCACAGGGCGAAGGGCTATTTGTCGGAATGAATCTTTTCAACATCGGCCATAACCATGGAGGCGGCGATGCAGCCTTGATCGACCCAGGCACCGCGCACCCGCTCGTTTTGCATGGGATTTGCGGTGAAGACTATTTTGGATTCGCGTGGCACCACACCGGAACAATGACCCCGCTGACGGGCGCTCCGGTACACGAGCGCCGGTACCGGCTTCATCTGGAAAATCCGTACCCGTTCCATCAATCGATTCAGCTTTTGTTTGGAGTGTTTGCCGGGCAGCACCCACAGAGCGTGGCGTTCTGGTACCAGCTTCCCGCGCCAACTTCAAGAACTCGTTGGATCACATTCGACATTCCATGGAAGATCCTGGGCCCTGCCGCTCTGGACGCTTCCCTGCCCAATGACGTTAACGACGCATCTTACGCGAGCGTCATCTCGCTCAACCAACCGGTTAAGGTCGAGGAACGCTGGCAGGATATTGAAATGCGCTCCGGGTTCCTCGATACGACCTATCAATTCCGCCACTACACGATGATTGAAAAAGGCACCGGCTTCGTGGCTGGTGCGGGCAAGACGAGGATCACCACGTATGTTCACGCGCCATCGCAGCGCAAAGTGAACGCAATTATCGGCCACGACGATGACGTAACGGTTTCGGTGAACGGCGGGCAGGCTGCTGAACTGGCTGCTCACTCTGGATTCGGCCCCTCTCGTTTCAGCCTGGAGCTTCGTGCGGGCTGGAACAAACTGGATCTGGTGATTTACAACGATGAGAATGTGAACTGGCGGTGGAGCGGTATTTCGCTCAGCTTCGACTCAAAGAACAGCGCCGATCTGAAGTTCGCGAGTCAGGTTCCCGAATCCAAGGAATAAAGTTGCAGCTCATTTCGCGACCAGCGTAAGGCCGCCAAAGCGTTCAGGCACGTGAAACGTCTCGCTCATGGTGGGCTGCCACATTATTTCTTTAGAATCGGCGGGTGGACCTTCGGTCCGAAACAGGTTTACCCGGAACGACGTTCCGACGACCGGGTGATGCGTTTCCAAAGCCGCAAACGGAATCCGCATGGCCGCAAACCAGATATGGTGGGCTTGATCAATGCGGGCCACATGTTCGAAGCCGGAGTTCCAGGTCCAGCCTTCCTCGTGGTGCGGGTTATCGAGATTTATGTCCAGGTCGATCCATTCGCCTTGCGGAGAAATCTCGAATTCCTTGTAGCGCTTGATGTTCTTGAAATTTGAACCGATGAATACTTCCGCGACGTTCCAATTCCACAGCTCATAGGTCTCGTGCACCGCGTCCGGCTGGGGCTTAAGGTAGAGCCGTTTGTAGGGACAAGCAAATAAGAAGTAAATGTTTTTTGCGGTCCAGCGCGACCGCACTTCGGTTCGATAGTCGGGCTCCGGCCGTCCTTGAGCATTGACTTCGAGGTAAGCGGGGCGGGCGTCGCGCCAGAATGCCGAAGACGGATCCGCGTCAAGTGCGAGGTCATGCTCTGCCCGTGTCGATTCGAACACAGCTTTTGGGCTCAACGTGTTCGCGGGACCGAGTAATGAGAGGAGGAATAACAAACAAAGAGGTTTCAAGAAGATACTCCTGTCCTCGAACCGGATAAGGTCTTTTTCGTTTTGATTTCTTGCCATTCGGACCGAAACCAGTTGGCAAAATGCGGAATTGCTATCTTCGGATCTTCGATGGTGGGATACCATTTCTTTTCCCACTCAAACGAGAGGAATCCCTCGTACTTCATCCGCTGCAATGCGGACTCCAGTTCTGCGAGTGGGAACTGACCTTGACCGGTCAAGACTGGAGACCATTCTGTCGTTTTCTCTGTCCTCTGCGCGATGTCTTTGATGTGAATGTGGCGGATGAACGATTGCAAGGCAGTTCCACTCTCGACCGGCCGCTCCCCCGTTTCAATGAAGGCGGCTGCCGGATCCCATACCAGGCCGATGCCGGCGCTTTGAGTTAAGAGGTTCACTAATTCCGAGGAAGAAGAAAAGTCTCCGTGAGTTTCTAACCAAACTGCAACACCGGTTGGCGCAACCTTGTCGCGAAGTGTATTCAACGACTCAGCAATCCAGTTTCGAGTTGTCTCTCGGTCCTGGCCCGGC
>JAFAWN010000030.1 GCA_019241735.1 Terriglobales bacterium | reverse complement strand
TCGCCACCTCGCTTACAGTCGACCTACGCGGAATATCCCTTTAACCACACCGACTTGCGGTTATTTTGTGCCTAATATCCGCGGATAAAGACAGAACTCTGCGAACCCTGCGTCAAAATACCCTTTGGCCTTCAACTGCTCCTGATTTACCCCTAAGAGCATTTAGGATTCCGTCTTCCGAGCTCTCGATGCAGGCGGAACAGATACGGGGGGACGACCAGAAGAAAATGCTGCGGTTCTGCTCGGCGGCCAAAGCCAGAACCCTCATCTTGGGATGCCGGGACAGCAGGTCATCGCAGATTGCGGGACGCTCATCAACCCGATTCATGGAAATGATCAGAAAATCCGGCTGCGATTCGGCCACCATGTTCGATATCTGACTATCGTCCGCAACTTCTCCCATTACCTCAATGTCGGGCTGATCGCAAATTGTGGCAACCAGCAGTTCCCTCATCAGCCGCGGGTGGTTGGCAAGCAGGACCCGTATTTTCTGCACCGCCGGCCTGGCATCAGCCATAGGAAAAATTATCCGCTGACCCCGACATCGGGGTAACGATCAAAACCGTTGGCCTGCGAATGCGCTGGAATGAACTAAAGGCTGGTACGAGAGGAACTTTTTGTACCTGATCCGGGAAGGCAGTTGTACCTAGACCGTACCTATCCACGCGACGGCGGCAAATTCAGCTACTCCATCCTCACTGCCAAAAGTGGGTGTGGAGGGGGTTCGACGCAATCTCCGGTTGCCCTGAAAATCCCGCCGGTAAGTCAGAAGTGAATACGCTTCTTGGCCGCTGGACATGGCTCTCCGGGAGCTTGCGGAAGGAGTCTCAAATCATTATTCTGAGGTTACTAAAAGATTCTGATCCGGCATCTTGGCGTGCGGAACCTGAATCTTATATACATTCACCAGTTGAAGCGGCCCCTGCAATCCTCCCAAATTTAGGAGTCTTTTGTGGTCACTCTTCGTGTCTCGTTGCTTAGCGCGGCGGTCATTCTGTGCGCCGCGGTTTCTGTGGCGCAGTCCGGCCAGTCAGATCGAATCCGGACGACTATCGATGACGCTCAACGCGTCAGAGTACGCGGAAGCGTGCACCCATTGGCCACCGCCGATCGCGATCAAGGCCGCGCCGCCGGCAACAAGACCTTGCGAAGAGCTTCCATGGTGCTGCGGCTGTCGCCCGCGCAGCAGGCAGATCTGGAAACCTTGCTGCGTGAGCAGCAGGAGCCTTCGTCGCCTAACTATCACAAGTGGCTGACGCCGGAACAATACGCGCAGCGCTTCGGGGTAAGTGAGGGTGACCTCGGCAAGATCACTTCGTGGTTGCAATCACAGGGGCTTGGTGTGCGGGGTACGTCGCGGGGACGCACGGAGATCTTTTTCTCCGGCAGCGTAGCGCAGGTTGAAAAAGTTTTCCAGACCGAGTTCCACAATTATGCCCTCCACGGCCAGTCGCATTTTGCCAATGCCACTGAACTCTCAGTTCCAGTAAGCTTCGCGCCATTGGTTTTAGGCTTCAGAAACCTCAGCGACTTTCGTCCACAGCCGCGCGTCAAAAAGGCTTCTCCGGAATTCACTTCGAGCATTTCAGGCAATCATTTCCTGGCACCTGACGATTTCGCCACCATTTACGATCTTCAGCCACTTTACAGTGCTGGCATTGATGGCACGGGTCAGACTATCGCAATCGTCGGCCAGCACCAGATCGATGCCACGGATATCACCACGTTCCGCTCCGTATCTGGGCTGCCTGCCTATAGCGGACAACAATTTCAACAGGTAATCGTCCCCGGCAGCGGCTCTCCGGTAATGGCCACCGGCGGTGACCTGACCGAAGCGGACCTCGATATCGAGTGGTCGGGGGCAGTTGCCAGGAACGCTAACATTGTCTTCGTGTACGTCGGCAACGACTCCAACTACAACGTCTGGGATTCGCTGCAATACATCATCGATCAACAGGTCGCGCCGATCATCAGCACCAGCTACGGGTATTGCGAGTCTGGACTGGGCGCGTCCTTTGTCCAAACCGTGCAGCAATGGGCGCAGCAAGCCGCGGCACAGGGTCAAACCATAACTGCTGCTGCGGGCGACGCCGGGGTCGCTGATTGCGATGGCGGAGGCCAAAGTATCGCAACCGGCGGGCTGGCAGTGGATGTGCCGGCAAGTGTTCCCGAGGTTACTGCCATCGGGGGCACTGAATTCTTTTCCGATGTAAAGGATTCCGTTCCTCCGGTCGGCACGCAATACTGGACGGCCGCCAACAATACAAAGAATGGCTCTGCTAAAAGCTACATTCCGGAGGAGGTCTGGAACGACACCTCCCAGGGTCAAGGTATTGCCGCCAGCGGCGGTGGTTTCAGTGTGATGTTTTCGAAACCGAGCTGGCAAACCGGCGCTGGCGTACCGGGTGATAACGCGCGCGACGTCCCTGACGTTTCACTGAACGCGTCGAACGCCCATGACGGCTACCTGCTTTGCTCCCAAGTTGTGTCGCAACACGATTGCACGGCTGGATATCGCGACGGTTCGGGGAACCTGTTTGTTGTCGGTGGCACGTCTGCGGGCGCGCCCACCTTCGCCGGAATTCTTGCTCTTATCCAGCAGAAGACTGGACTCACTAGCCTTGGCCCGGTGAACGCAACGCTTTATCAATTGGCGGCGTCTTCGTCCAGCATCTTCCACTCGATTACAACCGGCAACAACGATGTGCCGTGCTCCCCGGGTACTCCTGCGGCGGGTGCAGCAGCGTTGCAGTGCCCATCCACTGGCACATTTGGGGTTTACAATGCCGCGGCTGGGTACAATCAATCGACCGGACTTGGTTCCCCGGATGCCGACAAGCTGGCTGCGGCTTGGCAAGCTCCAGCAAACGATTATTCGATTGCAGCGACCACGATAGGCATTGGCGGCGCTGGGCAATCTGGGTCCGGGACCATCTCCATCGATCCTTTGGGCACATTTAATGGTACCGTCAACCTGACCTGCACCCCCGCGCAGGGGGCGCCGCTCAGTTGCTCGATCCTCCCGGCTTCCCTCGCTGTAAATGGCTCAACCGCGACTGCAACGCTGACTGTGAAATCTACCAGCGCACACTCGGCGGCACTGCCAAACTC
>JAFAWN010000281.1 GCA_019241735.1 Terriglobales bacterium | reverse complement strand
ATTGGAGCCATCCAGTACATGCCATTTTTGCCGGCCATGTGATGAATCTGGTCCGCCCGCATAAGGGCATTGTTGATGCGCCGGACCACGTTGGGAACACTGTCCGCAGGATAAAGGCTTTGGTCGGGATACATGTGTCCGGCATTGTTTGAATCCGCGGCCACCTGCCAGCCGCTCATGTAAATAGCCTTCAGGCCGGCTTGCACTTGCTGCACTGCCTGATTGCCGGTGAGAGCGCCGAGGGCGGGCACATATTCATCATGGTGCAGCAGCCACCACAGGCGCTCCGCACCCAACCGCGCCAGAGTATGTTCCACCTGAACCGAACCGCGCAGTTTGATCACTTGTTGACTGGTGTAGGGACGTGTAATGCCCATCCAGCGGGCGTCGGTGTACCATTGCTTCGTCATCTCTGTGGCGCTGAAGGGGTGCATCATGGTGTTTTCCTCCCCGGGCTTCGACCAGCGAGAATTACACCCCATTACCAAGCGCAATCCAAATGGTGTCGCCCGTATCGGACAGCTAGTCCGTTTTGTCCCAGTCGGAAGAATGGGCGGTGCGGCGGGAGATAAGATGCAATGATGACGACGACTGCGACCAACCAGATCGAAACAGAAATACTTACCCACGAAGCGATCGATTTTCTTACCCGGATGTCGCGCCAGTTCGAACCCCGCCGCCAGGAGTTGCTTGCCCGCCGCCGCGTCCGTCAGCAGCAGCTCGATGCCGGACAACTGCCCGACTTCCTTCCCGAGACTGCCAGCATCCGGGCGAAGGATTGGACCGTGGCGCGTATTCCTCATGATCTGCTGGACCGCCGCGTCGAGATTACCGGTCCGGTTGACCGCAAGATGATCATCAACGCGCTGAATTCCGGCGCCAGCGTTTTCATGGCCGATTTTGAGGACTCCAATTCCCCCACCTGGCAGAACAATCTCGAAGGTCAGGCCAATTTGCGGGATGCGGTAGCCGGGACCATCAGCTTTACCAGTTCGGAGGGCAAGCGGTACCAGCCGAATTCACGCGTGGCGGTGTTGATGGTGCGGCCCCGCGGATGGCATCTGGACGAAAAGCATTTCGAGGTGGAGGGCAAACCCATTTCCGGGTCGCTATTCGACTTCGGACTATACTTTTTCCACAACGCTCAACGTCTGATCGACAAAGGCACCGGGCCATATTTTTACTTGCCGAAGATGGAAAGCCACCTGGAAGCGCGCCTGTGGAATGATGTCTTTAACTTTGCCCAGGATGAGCTCGGTATTCCGCGTGGCACGATTCGCGCGACCGTCTTGATTGAAACTATCCTGGCCGCATTCGAGATGGACGAAATTCTATACGAGCTGCGCGAGCATTCAGCCGGGTTGAACTGCGGCCGCTGGGATTACATTTTCAGTTTCATCAAAAAATTCAGGAACCGCCCAGACTTCGTGCTGCCAGACCGTTCCACCGTCACTATGGACAAACATTTTCTCAAGTCCTACGTGGACCTGCTGATTCAAACCTGTCATCGGCGCGGTATCCACGCAATGGGCGGAATGGCGGCGCAAATCCCGATCAAGAACGACCCTGCCGCTAGCGAGAAAGCGCTGGACAAAGTCCGGCAGGATAAGCTGCGCGAAGTCCGCGCCGGGCACGACGGCACATGGGTGGCGCATCCCAGCCTGGTTCCCATAGCGAAAGAAGTGTTCGACACCCACATGAAGGGACCAAACCAGATCGCCCGCAAGCGCGAGGACGTGCGTGTTACTGCCGCGGATTTGCTAGCCATACCGGATGGGGCCATTACCGAGGAAGGCCTGCGCTGGAACATCGATGTTGGTTTGCAGTATCTCGAATCCTGGTTGCGCAGTTCGGGTTGTGTTCCCATCTACAACCTTATGGAAGACGCCGCGACCGCCGAAATCAGCCGCGCCCAGGTCTGGCAATGGGTGCATCATGCAGCAAAACTTAGCGACGGCCGTCAGGTGACGCCCGAGATGGTCCGCGCGGTGATCTCGGAGCAGAAAAATAAGCTTAAGGGCGCTCGTATGGCCGAAGCCGCCGAACTTTACGAGCGCATGATCACGAGCCCCGATTTCGCTGAATTCCTTACGCTGGTGGCTTATGATTATCTCGCGTAGGACTTCCCAGGAAACTCCACCAGCAAATGAGCCCTAGATCCGTCGAAATTTCCGACGAATTCCTCTCACAGCTGAAACAAGACCTGGTATGCCGCCGCGTAGAACGGGGCATGGCGCGCCTGGAACGACATCGCCGGGCGCGAACTTCATTCGATCCAGAAAGAAAAAATGCCGCGCTCTATGCCGGCTACCTCGCGCAATGGGTCGATATTGGCTTTGAGAGTTTTGGCGTGGTAAAGGAAGTTCTCTCCCGGTTTTCCAAACCCGCGCGCGCCGGCCTGCCTTTGCATGACTATCTCCACCTGAGAATGGCCGAGGGCATGGTCGCGATGGCCGAAGAGTTAAAAGAAGAGGCCATCCGCCACTTTGATTTCGTTCTCAGTCTCGAACAGGAAACCGAGGATCGAGAACTTATCTCCATCGCGAATTTCTGGAAAGGGCGCTGCCTGAGGATGGGCGGTGAATACGATCAAGCCCTGGCCTTTGCGGTCAAAGGCCGCGAGCTGGCTGCGGATCTCGGGCACGAGCCCATGGCGGCAGTCATGCAGGTACTTGAGAGCTGGCTCATTTTTCAGAAAGGCGATGCCAGGCAGGCGGTCACGATCCTGCGGCAAGCGGAGGCAGTTCTCAGCAAAACCGACGACTACCTGACTTTGGGCAACATCCATTCTTCCTATGGCCGGATCGCCCGCCGCCACGGACGTTACGAAGAAGCGATCAGCAGCTTTACGGCCGCCATCGCAGAGTACAAAAAGCGCGATCCTCATCATCGCAACATCGCGCGCTCGCTAAATAATATGGCCTACGTCAAGCGGCTTATGGGCCTGCAACTGCGACGTAAAATCGATTCCGCTGTGACCCGCCGCCGCAAAGCCGCGTCACGAGGGCGGTCTGGCGAGGTTCCCGCCACA
>JAFAWN010000262.1 GCA_019241735.1 Terriglobales bacterium | reverse complement strand
AGAGCCTCCGCGCAATACAAACTGATTGCACATGAACTTGCCGTTGTATTCGCCCAAGAGTCCTGCGGCGGGCTTGAATCCCGGATAGGCGATGTACGGACTGGCCGTCCACTCCCATACATCTCCAAACGCCTGCTGAAATCCGGGGCCGCGGGCGGCCTGCGGATGCAGAACACCGTCCTCAAGCATCGTGCCCCGCGACGGCATGCGTGTGGCCGCAATTTCCCATTCCTCTTCTCTGGGCAGCCGCGCTCCGCTCCAGCGCGCGTACGCGTCCGCCTCATAGAAACTGACGTGACACACGGGTTCAGCGGGATTCAAACGCCGGATTCCCGTCGACACAAACTGCCCCCAGCCGCCGTCTTCCAGCGGCGTCCAGTACAAAGGAGCATTCCAGCCCTGAGAACACACGGTGTCCCACCCATCGGAGAGCCACAGCTCCGGGCGGCAGTACGCGTTGTCCCGCATAAACGCCAGGTATTCAGCATTAGTCACCGCACGCGACCCGATCTGGTAGTCCTGCAAAAGCACTTCATGTTGCGGGCCCTCGTTGTCGAAAGCGAAGCCCTTGCCGTCGTGGCCGATGACATGGATTCCGCCTTCAATACTGTTCCAGGCCAATGGAACGGCCGCGTCCTGCGAAACGTCTGCATCGATGTTGTCGGGGCGCAGTGGCGCCAGCCACAGAGCGTGCTTGATGTCCGTCAGAATTAATTCCTGATGCTGCTGTTCGTGGTTGAGCCCCAGCTCGATCAGCGAAAGAACCTCCTCCGGAGCACTACCTAACAACGCGAGGATCCCTGCATCGACGTGGGCTCGGTAAGCGTGGACATCTTCGAGACTGGGCCGGGACATCAATCCCCGCGACCCCCGGTAAGGGTGTGCGCCCAGTTGCTTGTAATAGGAATTAAGAAGTTCTTTAAATTTCTGATCGAACGGCCGATACCCGGCCAGATGCGGAGTCAAAATAAAGGTCTCGAAAAACCATGTGGTGTGTGCGAGATGCCACTTGACCGGGCTGGCCTCAGGCATTGACTGCAGCATCTGATCTTCCGCAGACAACGACTCGGTGATGCGCATAGAAACCGCGCGGACGGCAGCGTAGCGGAGACGCATCGAAAGATCACTGGACTGATTCAGCCGATTTTCTAAACTGAGGCTCATGCCTGCTCCCGAAACCGCAAATCTGTGCAGCTTTACAAAGTTGCCGATACTCCTGCGAAAGATACCTAGATATCGATGCTCAGAATCCAATTGTCGTTGTTAGATTTCTTTGCTTTGCGATGAATTCCTTCCCCCACCCTTATCCTGCAAGTTGGGCGATAATCATATAGGAATGACGCGCTGGAGTGCCAAACTCTGCCGCGGTTATCTGGAAGCAAGTCCTGCGAATGATATCCGCATACATCTGTGAGGGAACTAGAACTCCCATTGGACGTTATGCCGGCGCTCTATCTGCGGTCCGCGCGGATGATTTAGCTGCCCACCCGCTGGCCGCGTTGCGCAACAAGTTTGACAACAGCGATTGGGAGATGATTGATGAAGTGGTATTGGGCTGTGTGAACCAGGCAGGCGAGGACAACCGCAATGTCGCGCGCATGGCGGCATTGCTGGCAGGCATTCCCCACAGCGTGCCGGCGGCGACCGTGAACCGGTTATGCGCCTCAGGCATGGAGGCCGTGAGCGTCGCGGCGCGAGCCATCGCAGCAGGCGAAATTTCTCTCGCCATCGCAGGCGGCGTCGAAAGCATGAGCCGGGCCCCGTTGGTAATGCCCAAAGCCACGTCGGCGTTTTCGAGAAATGCAGAGATCTACGACACCACCCTGGGCTGGCGGTTCATCAATCCTGTTATGCAGCAGAAATATGGCACGGCATCGATGGGCGAGACCGCAGAGAATGTCGCCGAGCGTTACAAGGTCGATCGAATTTCACAGGATGAATTTGCGCTGCGCTCGCAGCAACGGGCTGCGGCTGCACAAAAGGCAGGAATCTTCGCTGAGGAAATCGCGCCCGTCGCAATTGCATCGGGCAAGGGTTCTAAAGCAGCGGCGCAAGTGCAGGCGCAGGACGAACATCCTCGGCCTGATACTACGCTCGAGTCGTTGGCGAAACTTGCAACCCCTTTTCGTCAAGGAGGCACCGTAACTGCGGGGAATTCTTCCGGAATAAACGATGGGGCGTGCGCTATGTTCGTTGCCACGGAAACCGCTGCGTCACGTTTCGGACTTACTCCTGTAGCGCGCGTCGCCGGAGCGGCGGCGGCGGGAGTTGAGCCTGATTTCATGGGTATCGGGCCAATTCCCGCAATTAAAAAGCTGCTCGCCAAG
>JAFAWN010000455.1 GCA_019241735.1 Terriglobales bacterium | reverse complement strand
GCCGGCGGTGCGCTGGATGAGGAAGAATGATTAGGATTGGGCATCTTAGAGAGAATATTGCTTCGCCATCCACTGCCGATAGCTTCCGCTAGTAACCCCGGCGATCCACGCGCTGTTGGCCAGATACCATTCGACCGTCTCGCGGATGCCTGTTTCAAAACTGTGGCGTGGCGTCCATCCTAATTCCGCTTTGATCTTCCCGATGTCCATCGCATAGCGTCGATCGTGCCCGGGCCGGTCCGCCACGAATTTGATGAGGTGGCTATGCGGAACGACTGAATCATTAGGGCGCATCGTATCAAGCGCCGAACAGATGGAATCAACGATCTCTAGGTTAGTCTTCTCGTTCATGCCGCCAATGTTGTAGGTTTCCCCGATTCTGCCGTGGTGCAGCACCGCGCAAATAGCCTCGCAGTGATCTTCCACATACAACCAGTCGCGAACATTTTTTCCATCCCCATAAACCGGAATAGGTTTGCCAGCTAGCGCATTCAGGATGGTCAATGGAATCAGTTTCTCCGGAAACTGGAACGGCCCGTAATTGTTCGAGCAGTTGGTGGTCAGAGTGGGCAGGCCGTAGGTGTGATGGTAGGCGCGCACAAGATGGTCCGAAGCCGCCTTGGACGCCGAATACGGGCTGTTCGGAGCATATGCCGTCGTTTCCGTGAAAGCCGGGTCATCCGCTGTGAGCGAGCCGTAAACCTCATCGGTGGACACGTGTAAAAAACGGAAATCGCGTTTCTTTTCTCCTTCCAACTCGTTCCAATATGCCCGCGATTCCTCCAACAAGCTGAAAGTCCCATTTACGTTGGTGCGGATAAAGTCATCGGGGCCGTGGATGGAGCGGTCCACATGGCTCTCGGCCGCAAAGTGAACAATGGCTCGAGGCGCATGTTGGGCCAGCACTTCAGCGATTAATCGGCGGTCAACAATGTCCCCTTTTGCAAACGTGTAGCGCGGATCCGAAGAGATTTTCTCCAGATTCTCCAAGTTTCCTGCATAAGTGAGGTTGTCAACGTTGACGATGGCGTCTCCGCCGCTTCCGGCACGCAGCCAATTAAGAATGAAATTCGAGCCGATAAAGCCGGCCCCGCCAGTAACCAGAATGGAATTTCGGAGCACCTACAGAAATGCTATGTTGAAATCCTTCCAGCGTAAAGTGTAAAGCCGATTCCCCTGGCAGGTTGCGCTCATCGCACTCAATTCACCGCGGCTCGATGCACTGGTTGATACTGAAGTTCCCCCGATCCCAAAGGGACAATGATCTCCCGGTTCATTACAGCCTTGGAATGATTTCAGTTACTTCCGGCCAGTCGTTTTCTCACCAGATACCCGAAATAGTGGGAGTGTGGGCCCAACTTTTTCGCGGTACTTCTCATTAGTTCGATGGACTTCTGACATCTATCTGTGCTCCGCGGAAGCAGCCACAATGATCGTGCTGCACTTTCTCTGATCTGAGGGCCGTTCCGGCCATTTCGGTATTGTGCAACCGGTTCAAATCCCCCTCCGTACCCAACGCGAAATACGGATGGACACGAGGTCATTCATGAAATTTATTTGCTCGCGTGTGCCCCGCATTCTTATCACTTTATTGGCTTTGAGTTCTTTCTTTGTTTGCCCTGTGCTTCATGGGAGCCAGGACCAACCCACTCACCTGGGCGTCGGCTACAAAGTAATGGATTTTGGCACCGCTCTGTTGAATGACAGCGTGGTCCGCACCGAGACCGTAGTCAACCACACCTCCGCCAGCGTCACCATCAGCCAGGCAGTAGTTACCGGTGCGGGTTTCCAAATCGCTGGACTGGCGCTGCCGCTTACCCTGTCTCCAGGCGAGCAAACCAGTTTTGACATCGCATTTTCGCCTACGGCCACCGGCAATTTCGCCGGTGCTCTCACCATCTTAAGTGATTGCCCCGTCGCCACCCCGGGAGTTTATTTGACGGGCGTCGGCTTGATTCCCGGTCAATTGGCACCAAGCCTGGCAACCATCAACGCCGGGAGGGTTGCTCCTGGCAAGAGTGTGTCCATACCGGAAACTTTCACTAATTCGGGCGGTTCCGCACTGTGGATCCTTCGCGCTTCTTCCAGCTTGAGTGATTTTCAAATTAGCGGCCTTAACGTACCGGCAAAACTGAAGCCCAGTGAAAGCGTCACCTTTAACGTCATCTATTCGCCTACCGTAAACGGCAGTGAGAATGCAACCTTGTCGGTGAAATTTGGCATTGCGGATTACGCAGCCGGAAATCATGGCAGATATGTTGCGTCTCAGCGCCAAGGCTTCTCTGCCGAAGCATCGATCGCGCTATCAGGAAACGGAGGCACCCCCGGGCAGCTCACCGCAACCCCAGCCATCACTTTTGGCAGCACTCAGGTCGGTGGCAGTAGCAGTCAGACAGCAGTACTCACTAACTCGGGATCATCACCGGTGACGGTGACGCAAACTGCAGCGGCTGGAAATGGGTTTTCTATGAGCGGTCTAAGCGTTCCAATGACGCTGTCTGGCGGGCAAAGCTACACCTTTACCGTCGTATTCTCCCCGCAGGCCGCTGGCAAGGCCTCGGGAAATATTTCAGTAACTTCCAATGGATCGAACCCCACGGTTGCAATTCCACTATCCGGCACGGGAGCGGCCGCCGGCCAGTTGTCCGTGAGTCCTGGAAGCTTGACATTTGGCACTACCCCGGTTGGATCAAGTAGCAACGCTACCGCCAACCTGAGCGCCAGCGGATCGAGCGTGACAATTTCCTCGGCCAATGTGAGCTCATCCGAATTCTCAATCAGCGGCTTGGCGTTGCCGGTTACCATCCCCGCAGGCCAGAGCGTGCCGGTCACGATAACTTTCACGCCCCAAACCAGCGGCACCGCATCTGCTTCGCTATCTTTTGCCAATACCGCAAACTCGCCTGCCTCTGAAACCTTGACCGGAACCGGCGCCTCGGCACCTTCACATGCAGTTGATTTGAGCTGGGTGGCGAGCACTTCTCAGGTTTCAGGCTACCGCGTGTATCGGGGCAGCACGACGGGCGGGCCTTATACGAAACTGACCTCGTCAGTGAATCCTGCTACCAACTATATCGACGCCTCGGTTCAAGCGGGACAAACTTACTACTACGTGACCACTGCAGTTGATAACGCTGGGAATGAAAGCACATATTCCAACGAAACCCGGACGGCGATACCCACGCCCTGAAGCCCTAACCGACGGCGTGGTTTGGTAATGAGGATCCTGACAACTGCCTCATTTGCGGTGCAATCTACTGAAACGTTATTTTGCTTCGGCAGCGAAGCGCCCGACTCTACCGGTTTTCCACCGATAACGCCCCCGTGATGCCCTTCTCAGACCTTGTTCTCGCTGGCCGTAGCCACAAAGATACAGGTCATGCACCTGTTTTCTCCGTCAACCTTGAGGTTTATTGCCTGTCTGATGTTTGGGGCCGGGCTTATCCTCTGCCCCAGATTTTCACCGGCGCAGTCCGTGCGCTCCGACAGCTTTGATGCAGCGACCCCGGGCGCTGCGCCAAAGACCAAGAAATCAGGAACACTGAGTTTTCAACCGCGTAGCCTCTGGTTTCATGGCATACCCGTCGGACAAACCAGCTATCTTCCAGTATCGGTGACCAACACTGGCACTTCCCAGCTGACTGTCCGCCGTTTGGATCTGGGCAATCCGAGGTTTGGCGTCCAACGCCTCATGCTCCCCCTTAGGCTCAACCCTGGCCAATCGGCAAAATTCCGCGTCAGCTTCGGTCCTCAATCGCAAGGGAGCATAGACGCCCAGCTTGCACTGATCAGCAATGGAAACCGCATCGGGAACTTGCCCCTTCACGGGGCCGCCGCTGCACCGCCGGTTCTAAATCCTGTGCCGGCACGGCTGGATTTTTCGCCGGTGGGGATCGGCGGCACCCGGACCCTTTCGGAGAAGTTGATCAACCGCGGTAAAACTAGCGTAACTGTTCGAGAAGCTAATCTGTCGCCGGCTGCTTCCGGGTTTACCATCAGTAAGCTGCACTTGCCCATCACGCTGCCTGCCGGATACAGCGTGACGTTCGATGTTTCGTTCAGTCCAAAGAGTAGCGGGGCCCATAGCGCCAGCTTATCGGTGCTGGCCGCAGGCCGCCGATTATCGATACCACTCCAAGGCACTGCCGGTGATGGGGGCACGCTTACCATCAGTCCCCGCACACTGAATTTCGGAAACGTCGGAGTAGGAACGAGCAAGAACCAACCGGCAGCCCTTGTTGTGACCGGCTCTCAGGTTACCGTGACCGCAGCGACCGTAAACAGTTCGGAGTTTGCCCTTAGCGGACTTTCTTTCCCGCTGACCATCAAACCTGGTCACAGCGTACCGTTCGTCGCCACATTCGCCCCACAGTCGGGTGGGGCGGCCTCCGCGGATTTCTCCTTTCGCAGCAACGCTGCGGACCGAACCGCCACCGAGGCATTGTCTGGTACCGGCACCGTTGGATCCACCTACTCGGTGAAGCTGTCATGGCAGGCAAGCACATCCAAAGTCGCGGGATACAACATTTATCGCAGCAACAAGAGCGGTAACGGCTACCAGCGGCTTAACAACACTTTAGATCGGCTGACCACATTCTCTGATAAAGATCTGCCTGCCGATTCGACTTTTTATTACGTGACTACTGCCGTGGATTCCGCCGGAAAAGAAAGCGGATATTCGAATCAGGTTGTGGTCAAGTTGCCGTAACTAAGAAGCCTTTTTCACTTTGTTCACGTAGTGCATTTTGTCACGCGCCGAGTAGAGGCCTACCTGCCAAGATGCCGTGACAGCGAGCAATAAACCATTCCCCACGACGTGAAAGTTACCGAAGGGCAAATCAAAATCCAGCGGCGACCATGCATTTCAGTGCCTAGGAAGGCCGAGTCCAGCTTGGGATAATTCAGCCACTGGAGCTGAAATTCTTATCCATGCAGCATAAGTCCGCAATCGCGATTTCCGCCCTTGTTCTGTGCAGCAGCATGTTATGTGGCTGCGGGGGCGGCACCATGGCAAAGGCACCCGCAGCGCAAGCCGCTGCATCGGGCCAGCTCACGATTTCCCCGTCTACGATGGATTTTGGCAGCCTGGCGGTGGGCGCCAGCGCGACTCAGAAAGCTACCTTAACCGCCGGAAACTACGCAGTAACAATTTCGACCGTAGACCAGAGCGGTCAGGGATATTCGCTCAGCGGCATTACCTTCCCAGTAACCATTGCCGCAGGCCACAGTCTTTCATTCACAGTGACGTTCGCGCCGCAGTCCGCGGGCAGCGCTGCGGGAACTCTTTCCTTCCTTAGCGACGCTTCTAACTCGCCGGCAACGGAGAGTGTCCGCGGAGCCGGGACCCAATCCACCGCGGAAAGCGTCAGCCTCAACTGGGAACCAAGTACGTCCCCGGTCCGGGGATATAACGTGTACCGCTCCACCGTTTCCGGAGGCCCCTACTCGAGGCTGAATTCTTCACCGCAGCCCGCTACCAGTTACGTAGATGCAACCGTTACTTCCGGAACCTACTACTACGTCGCAACTTCGGTGGACAGCCATTCGGTGGAGAGCTCGTTTTCCAACCAAGCTACCGCACAAGTGCCGTGACTTCCTGCCCGAAACGTTACTAACGAATCTCGAAGTGATGCTTGACAGGTGGGCTTCTTACGCTTCGCCCGGCCGGAGATCTGGACCAGCCGGGACCGCATGCGGAGTGGCACCGTCCTCTGAAGTTTGCAGCAGCTTTAACATCAGAATCACGGTGAGCAGCGCGATCACGAAAAACACGACACCGCCATTGCGGTGCAGGTTTCCATAAAGAAATCCAGGATCAACATGAACCCCCAACATCGAGAGTGTAAAGATCCGCAGGCCGTTCTTTGCCACGGACAGCGGAATTGCGGCAAGAATTACCAGTGCCTTACGCCAGGGGGATCGCAGAAAAAGATGCGCCAGCACCATGGTGGTCACCAACAGCATGAGGCTGGACCGGATGCTGCTGCACTCCCGAGCCACTTCAATGTTCAGCCCCGGAATTGACAGCAGCACGCCATTCCGCACTACCGGAACTCCAGCCGCAGCAAAAAACCTGCTCGTGGCCGAGGCCGATGCGTGCTGCAACAGGACCACAATCTTGTTCAGCAGAAAGCCGGGAAGCGGGACCATCCAGAACAGGAAACACAAAGGAAACAATAAAGCTTTGCAGAGTCTCGCCCCGAAACATAGATAAAAGGCGGCGATCCACCAGCACACCAGCGCGAACATTTCGAGCGAAAGTCTAAGGTTATCCTGCGACCGGGTGGCAACTCCGCCAAGCAGCGCTGCGATCATTAACAACACAACGCCTGTGGCTAGGCTGGGTTTCGAGAAGACACTCACCGATTTCCATTGCAGGGATATAAGGCCAACGGCAACCGGAATGAACAACGCGATGTGAGTATATTCTTCGTTGTGCCACGCCAATTGCAGCGAGGCAGAAAGCGGCCGCCACCACATCACCACGGACACGGCACACAAAACAAGGAAGACGAGTTGC
>JAFAWN010000060.1 GCA_019241735.1 Terriglobales bacterium | reverse complement strand
GGCCACGAGATGCCCCGCAATTGGATCAGAGCTGTCGTGAAAAACCTGAAATTCAGGCTGGCGGGCGCTTCCGCCAAAGGCAACCGGATTCTCTCCGAATCCTTTAGGAATAATTACGGCTGCGGAAGCATCCCCTTGTTTCACCGCAGCTTCGGCAGAGGCTGCATCGTAATCGGCGGGACGCGTCTCCCCCTTCTTCTGATTCGGATGTGTCACCGCTGCCAGCTCTGGTTCCCGCAAAAGCCCTTTCAGCAGCCGCTGCGAGGTGGCGGAATGGTCTTCGTCAACCACAATCACGTTTACGCGGGAGATGCCGTTGTGCGAGCCGCCAAAGATCATCGCAAAAATACTGAAAAATCCAATCGGCAGCGCGAAGGACATCAGCAACGCGCCGCGGTCCCGCCGCAGTTGCGTGAATCCGGTACGTACAATTGATGGAATCAATCGCGCAGCTCCCTTCCCGTGAGTTGCAGGAAAACAGACTCGAGGTTGGGGCGTCGCAACACCACATCCAGTATTTCCAACTTCTCTTGATTGGCTGCGTCGAGCAAGGCTGCGATCTTCGCCGGATCATCCACCGCAAAGCGGGCGGTTTCGCCTTCAAATTTACCCCCGCGCGCAATGGCCCAGGCACTGGCACGGTCACCGTCCGATGCGAAACGCATGATCACATCACTACGCCCCCCAAAAGCAGCGCGTACCAGTTCTTCTTTTGTCCCGGTCGTGATTACCGATCCGTGATCCATGATTGCTATGCGATCGCAGAGACGCTCAGCCTCTTCGATATAGTGTGTCGTGTAAATGATGGACATGCCGTCGTGGTGCAAAGCCTCGATCATTTCGAAGATACGATTCCGCGACTGGGGATCAACACCCACGGTCGGCTCGTCCATCAACATCAAGCGTGGCCGATGAATCATACCGGCTGCCATGTTGAGTCGTCGTTTCATCCCTCCGGAAAGTTTTTTGACTGGCTCCCTGGCGCGGTCAGTCAGGGCCGCCCAGTCCAGGCACCATTGGATGGCATTTGCAAGGTCTTTGCCGCGCAGCCCCTGGTACTCTCCAAACGAGCGGAGGTTCTCCTCGCAGGTCAGCAAGGGATAAAGCGCGAGGTCTTGCGGAATCCAGCCAACAACCTTGCGCGCGGCAGCCGAAGTCGCCGGCTCACCGAAGACCGTTATTGTTCCCGAGTCTGGCCGCACGCGTCCGACAATGCTGCGGATCAACGTGGACTTCCCCGCACCGTTCGGCCCCAGTAGGCCCAGGCATTCTCCATTGCGCAGGTCGAGCGAAACTCCGGCCACCGCCGTGAGATCGCCGAAATGCTTCACCAGGTTCTCAACTTGCAACGGTAATCGCTGGACGTCGCTCATTTAGAAGCTCAAATGCAGATTGCCGGTCGCTGGAAATGCGAATGGAACAATTGATGACAAGAGCATACTCGATATCATTTGAAATTGGAGAAAGAATGGGTCCTCAACATGGCGATCAGCTGGGCTAGTCTGCTTAGCCGGGTGAGCCTTCGCAAAGGTAAACGGCGGGGGAAGTTAATCTCGCCCCTTGAGCGGAGCGGAGTGAACCATTCCGCTACAATCGTTTGCATCTATAAGCCTGCCGCCGGAATCAAGATAATTCGTACTTGACCGGCCGACAGCTCAGGTTCGTCTGGAACATGAAACGACCGCAGCAAACGCAACGATACTCATTACCCGCTAGCCTCGCTTTGGCGATCTGTTGTTGTGCCACTGCATTCGCCCAAGTTAACTCACTGCCCACCACGCCCGCCTCCTATGGCAATGAAGCGCCTGCAGCAAGTGGCGCCAGTGGCGCAAATGCAGTGCAGAGTTCAGATCCCTTCAATGGCAGCGTTCCGGAGGGTAAAGCTACCGCCCTCACGATACCGATTTCATTCAAGGAAGCGATTGACCGCGCGCTGCGAAACAATCTTGGCATCCTGCTGCAAAGTGACAATCTGCTTACTGCGCGCGGCCAAAAGTGGAAGGAGTTGAGTTCCCTGCTGCCGAACGTCAATGGCGCAATTGGCGAAACTGTAGCGCAACAGGATCTTGCGGCGTTTGGCTTCAAGCTTCCCGGTGTGCCCAAAGTCATTGGGCCCTACAATTATTTCGACGCGCGCGCTTACTTGACACAGTCGCTGTTCGATTTGCATGCTTTGGAACGCGAGCGCGGAGCATCCGCCAACCAGAGTGCAGCTGCATATGCATACAAGGAAGCCCGCGACGTGGTGGTGCTGGTTGCGGGGAATGCTTATCTTCTAACGCTTTCTTCGGCGGCCCGGGTTGAAACGGCCGCGGCGCAGGTTGAGACCGCACAGGCACTCTCCACCAAGGCAGCGGACCAGCAGAGTGCGGGTGTGATCCCCGCGATCGATAGCCTTCGCGCGCGAGTTGAGCTGCAGACGCAACAGCAGTTGCTAATCACTGCGCGGAATAATTACGCCAAGCAGAAGCTGGGACTGGCGCGGATCATCGGATTGCCTCCGGGACAGGAGTTCGAGCTTACCGATAAAGCCCCTTATGCGCCTCTCGCCGCTCTGGGACTGGAGCAGAGCCTGGAACGGGCCTACGCCTCCCGCTCTGATTATCAGGCGCTGATGCGCCAGGTGCAGGCTGCGGAATATTTCCGGCGCGCTGCGACCGCCGAATACTTTCCCAGCCTGAATATCGCCGCCAACTACGGCGATCTCGGCGTGACTCCGGGAAATTCGCACGGAACTTTTCAAGTGACAGGCAGCATGAACATTCCAATCTTTCAAGGCGGAAGGCCCCATGCCGACGCCCTTCAGGCGGAAGCTGTGCTTCGCCAGAATCGCGCGCAACTGGAAAACTTGCGCGGGCAGATTGATTACGAAGTCCGCTCTGCGCTGCTAGATCTAACTGCTGCAGCCGATCAAGTGGAGGTGGCCCGCAGCTCGGTGGATCTGGCTAACCAGGCGCTGGTGCAGGCGCGGGACCGTTTCGCCGCCGGAGTCAGCGATAACCTGGAAGTGGTGCAGGCCCAGGAGGCGCTAGCTGCAGCCAACGAAAGCTACATCTCCAGCCTCTATGCGCACAACGTCGCAAAAGTCGCGCTGGCCCGGGCCATGGGATACGCCGAAGCCGGCGTACGAGAATACTTGAGCGGCAAATAATTATATGAATCAAGCCACTGTCACTCCCGCGCCTGGCGTTGCCCCAGCAAGTCCCGCGCCGCAACACACTTCGCTGCCGGCCAGCGATCGCGACCTTCGCTGGAAAAAGTTCAACCGGCGCAATCCCCGTTTTCGCATTGCACTGATTCTTGCCCTCATTGTGTTGGTCGTGGCCGGATTCTTTCTCTGGCGGTATTGGTCTAGTTACGAATCCACGGACGATGCCCAGGTGGATGGGCATTTGAATCCGATCAGCGCCCGCGTCGCCGGAAACGTGGCCAAACTGCTCGTCGCCGACAACCAATACGTCGATGCCGGGACACCGCTGGTGCAGATCGATCCCAAGGATTATCAGGTCGCGCTGGATCGGGCGAAAGCGGATTACAACGATGCGCAAGCCATGGCCCAGTACGCGCAGGTTAACGTTCCCATCACTTCAGTAGGCGCCAGTAGCCAGGTGGCGGATGCTCAGGCAAACGTGGAGAGCGCCCGGGCCGGCATCGCCGCAGCGAGGGAGCAATATCAGGCAGCCAATGCCCAGATGGCGGAGGCCCAGGCCAACAACGAGAAAGCGCAAAGCGATCTGGCCCGTTATAAGGCACTGGTTGATAAGCAGGAAATTTCCCGGCAGCAATATGATCAGGCAGTGGCCGCAGCGCGTGCCAGTGCGGCTACGGTGGAGTCCATGCGCGCAGCCGCCTCCGCTTCGCAGCAACAGATCAACGAGGCCCAAGCCAAACTGGCGCAGGCCCAAGCTGGAGTCCGCACGGCTGCGACCGGCCCGCAGCAGGTTGCATCAACCCGGTCACGCGCCCAGTCGGCGCAGGCGCAAGCAGATTTCAAAAAGGCAGCGCTCGAGCAGGCAGAATTAAATCTTCAGTACACGCTGATCGTGGCCCCTACCAGCGGCATAGTCACGAATCGCACGGTGGAGGTGGGGCAGAACATCCAGCCCGGCCAGGAGCTGATGAAAATTATCAACCTCGACGACATCTGGGTGACCGCGAATTTCAAAGAGACCCAGTTGCGCCATATGAAGGTGGGTCAGGCAGCGACCATCCGCGCTGATGCCACGGGCAAAGATTATAAAGGGCATGTGCAAAGCCTTTCTGCTGCGAGTGGGGCCGTATCCAGTTTGCTCCCCCCGGAAAATGCCACCGGGAATTTCGTCAAAGTGGTGCAACGTGTCCCGGTGAAGATCACCTTCGATCAGGACGAAACCAAGGACCACGCTCTGCGCCCGGGAATGTCAGTTGAACCTAAGGTCTGGATTCGATGAGCTCGGCTGCGCCGCCGATGGAGGGTGGGCCGCACGGCCCAGCCGCGGGAACGGTCTCTCATAGCAATGATTCGGTTTCTCCCGCTGTAAATCCCGCAGGCGTCAATCCCGCAGGCGTCAATCCCGCCGGCGTCAATCCATGGATCATCGCCGTGGCCGTCACCCTGGCCACATTCATGGAGGTGCTGGACACCAGCATTGCCAACGTTTCGTTACCCCATATTGCCGGCAGCCTCTCCGCCGGCACGGACGAGAGTACGTGGGTCTTAACTTCGTATCTGGTGTCAAACGCAATCGTGCTGCCGCTTAGCGGATGGATCTCTTCTATCATCGGACGCAAGCGCTTTTACATGAGCTGCGTTGCGATCTTCACCATCAGCTCCCTGCTCTGTGGTCTGGCCCCAAACCTGGGCATGCTGATTTTCTTTCGTGTACTGCAGGGAGCGGGAGGGGGCGGCCTGCAACCGAGCGAGCAGGCTATCCTGGCCGACACGTTTCCCCCCGCAAAACGCGGCATGGCGTTCGCGGTTTATGGAATCGCGGTGGTCATGGCGCCCGCGATCGGCCCCACGCTGGGCGGCTATATCACAGATAATTTCACCTGGCGCTGGATCTTTCTGCTGAACATCCCGGTTGGGGTTCTGTCGCTCATACTCACCTCGCGTCTGATCCAGGATCCGCCATTCCTGAAACGTAAGAAACTTTCCGAGCTGAAAATAGATTACGTGGGCTTGGGATTTGTAGCCCTGGGCCTGGGAACCCTTCAGGTCGTGCTCGATAAAGGCCAGCGCGATGACTGGTTCGAATCCCATTTCATCCTTGCGCTCGCGATAATTTCCGCCGCATCGCTGCTGTTTGTCATCTTCTGGGAGTGGACGACTAAAGATCCCGTCATCGATCTGCATCTCTTTAAAGAGCGCACCTTCGCCGCGGCAAATTTCATGATGTTCATGCTCGGCTTCGCCCTGCTCGGAAGCACCCTGCTGCTGCCGCTCTTCATGCAAACGCTATTGGGTTACACCGCCGAGCAGGCTGGCATGGCTAT